>JALSTJ010000051.1 GCA_026983815.1 Flavobacteriales bacterium | reverse complement strand
ATAGAAAATTCAAAGCAGAAGTTTATATCTTGAAAAAAGAAGAAGGTGGACGTCATACGCCATTCCACAATAACTATCGTCCTCAATTCTATTTGAGAACAACTGATGTTACCGGTGAAATTCATTTACCCGAAGGAGTGGAAATGGTTTTACCCGGTGATAACTTGACTATTGAAGTGGAATTGATTTATCCTGTTGCAATCAACAAAGGTTTACGTTTTGCTATACGTGAAGGAGGTAGAACTGTTGGGGCAGGACAAATTACGGAGATCTTAGACTAATAAAATTTTTTAGTCTTAAAGAATAAATAATGCGAATTTGAAGTCTGAATTTCAGGCTTCAAATTCTCTATAAACGGGCGTAGCTCAGTTGGTAGAGCACTGGTCTCCAAAACCAGGTGTCGGGAGTTCGAGTCTCTCTGCCCGTGCTAACGAAGAATTTGAGTTCAATTTTAATATATCATTATGTTTAAGAGTTTTATAGAATACGTCAAAGGTGCTTATTATGAGCTGGTGAATCATGTAGTTTGGCCTTCATGGGACGAAGTTTACAAATTAACTGTTGTTGTAGCTGTCTTTTCAGCAATTTTTTCAATTTTTGTAGGAGTTGTAGATTATGTTTTCAGAACTACTTTGCAATCCTATTATAAATTTATAAAAAGCTAATTATTAAATGAGCAACAATACTGACAAAAAGTGGTATGTAGTTAAGGTTATCAGTGGAAAAGAAGCCAAAATTCAAAAATTGATGGAAAATGAAATCCAACGTAACAAGTTGGAAAATTATGTCGGTCAAATTTTGGTTCCTACTGAAAAAACTTTTCATATCAAAGACGGAAAACGTATTCAAAAAGATAAAACTCTTTTTCCCGGATATATTTATATTGAAGCTGATTTATCAGGTGAATTTCCTCATGTAGTAAAATCTATTCCCGGCGTTATGGGATTTCTTAGTGGAGTAAAGGGTGGAGATCCAATGCCTCTAAGCAAGAAAGAAGTGAATAGGATTTTGGGTAAATTGGATGAATTGGCATTAAATTCAGGAAATGTTCAAATTCCATTTAAAGTAGGAGATCCGATAACTGTTACAGACGGACCTTTCAAAGGATTTGACGGTGTTGTAGAAAAAGTGAATCCGGAGAGAAGCAAAGTTACAGTATCAGTACGTTTCTTTGGAAGAAAAACACCTTTGGATTTGAATTATTTCCAAATAAAAAAAGCATAACTGTTACGCATTAACATATATAATAAACTATTTAGCTTCCAATAAGATAGTTTGAAAAAAAGAAAAGAAAATGGCAAAAGAAATCAGTAAAGTAATTAAATTACAAATTCGGGGAGGTCAAGCGAATCCTTCGCCACCGGTTGGACCCGCATTAGGTGCTGCAGGGGTAAATATCATGGAGTTTTGCAAGCAATTCAATGCACGTACGCAAGACAAAATGGGAAAAGTTTTACCTGTTGCAATCAATGTTTATTCAGATAAATCTTTTGATTTTGTCGTAAAAACACCGCCTGCTGCAGTTCAATTGATGGAAGCCGCTAAAATCAAAAAAGGATCAGGAGAGCCTAACCGAAACAAAGTGGGATCTGTAACTTGGGAACAAGTAAAACAGATAGCAGAAGACAAAATGCCCGATTTAAACGCATTTACCGTTGAATCGGCTATGAAAATGATTGCCGGTACGGCTCGATCAATGGGATTAACTATTGAAGGAGAAAATCCTTTTAACTAAAAACGTTTTTAAAAATGGCAAAAATAAGTAAAAAACGAAGAGAGGTTTTAGCAAAATATGATAAAAACACACAATACACACTTCAAGAAGCAAGTAAATTAATCAAAGATTTATCTACTGAAAAATTTGATGCTTCCGTTGATTTGGCTGTTCGTTTGGGTGTAGATCCCAGAAAAGCCAACCAAATGGTGCGTGGTGTGGTTACTTTACCTCATGGAACAGGAAAAGATAAAAAAGTTTTGGCTTTGGTAACTCCTGATAAAGAAGAAGAAGCAAAAGCTGCCGGTGCAGACTATGTTGGCTTGGATGAATATTTAGACAAAATAAAATCCGGCTGGACAGATGTGGATGTCATCATTACCATGCCTAGTGTTATGAGAAAATTAGGACCTTTGGGACGTGTTTTAGGACCAAGAGGTTTAATGCCCAATCCTAAAACCGGAACGGTAACTATGGAGGTTGGTAAAGCAGTCAAAGATGTGAAAGCCGGAAAAATCGATTTTAAAGTAGATAAAACCGGAATTGTACATGCATCGGTTGGAAAAGTTTCTTTTGATGCCAAGAAAATCGAAGAAAATGCGGCAGAATTGATTCATACATTAAACAAAATGAAACCATCTGCAGCGAAAGGAACTTATATGAAGAGTATAGCTATTTCTTCAACGATGGGACCCGGAATCAAAGTAGATCCGAAGAGTGTCTAATTTACAGATATAAAAAGACAAAAAATGAGAACTAGAGAACAAAAAGCTCAATTAATAGAAGAACTAACTCAACAATTATCAGAATATAATGTTATTTATCTGGTGGATATTTTGGGTTTGAATGCCGAGACTACATCAGATCTTAGAAGAGCTTGCCATAAGGAGAATGTCAAGTTAAAAGTAGTGAAAAATACCATGCTAAAACAAGCGATGGATAATTCCGATAAAAACTTTGAAGAGTTGGTGGATGTATTGGTTGGAAATTCGGCATTAATGTTATCCGATACCGGAAACAAGCCGGCAAAAATCATCAAAAATTATAGAAAAAAATCCAAAAAACCTCAATTAAAAGGTGCTTGGATAGAAGAAGGAATTTATCTTGGTGATGATCAATTGGAAAATTTGGTAAATATCAAATCCAAAGAAGAATTACTTGGAGAAATTATCGGATTGTTGCAAT
Source organism: Flavobacteriales bacterium (assembly GCA_026983815.1). Taxonomy (GTDB): domain Bacteria; phylum Bacteroidota; class Bacteroidia; order Flavobacteriales; family Flavobacteriaceae; genus JALSPZ01. The sequence continues at coordinate 16,477 of JALSTJ010000051.1, read as the reverse complement.
CACCTGTTAAAAATGTTCTTTCCGCATTACAATCGGGAGGTGGTAAAATTGCAGGTATTTTGAAAACATTATCCGAAAAATCCGAATAATAAAAATAAAAAACTTAAAAATTAAATTATAAATTAAAAACGATAGAAAAATGGCAGATTTAAAAAAATTAGCAGAAGAATTGGTTAACTTAACAGTAAAAGAAGTTAATGAATTAGCCGATATTATGAAAGAAGAATACGGTATTGAACCCGCAGCAGCAGCTGTTGCAGTAGCAGGACCCGCAGGCGGAGCAGGCGGTGATGCGGCTGAAGAAAAAAGTGAATTTGATGTAATTCTTAAATCCCCCGGTTCTTCCAAATTAGCAGTTGTTAAATTGGTAAAAGAATTAACCGGTCTTGGATTGAAAGAAGCAAAAGCAGTTGTTGATGGTGCTCCTGCTCCTGTAAAAGAAGGAGTTTCTAAAGATGAGGCAGAAGGCATCAAAAAATCTTTGGAAGAAGCAGGTGCTGAAGTAGAACTCAAATAGTTCTATATTTTAATAAATTTTTGGTTTAGGTCTTCCCCTTTGGCGGGATAGACCTAAACCATTTTGCGTATAAAAGATTTAAATCGATTTATCAACTGATAGTCAGTTAGTTATATTTTTGTTAACCTTTAATTTTGTCCCCTAATATGGCCAATACAAAAAAAATTATTCCAAAAAAAGACCCTACCAATCAACGTTTCAGTTTTTCCAGAGTAAAGAATATTCCTCCTTATCCCGATTTTTTGGATATTCAATTGAAATCTTTCCAGGATTTCTTCCAATTGGAAACCAAACCTGAAAATCGTAAGAATGAAGGTCTTTACAAAACTTTTCAGGATAATTTTCCTGTAACGGACACGCGTAATCAATTTGAATTATCTTTTATTGATTATTTTGTAGATCCACCTCGATATTCTATTCAAGAATGTATCGAAAGAGGTTTGACTTACAGCGTTCCTCTTAAAGCACGTCTTAAACTCGAATGTAATGATCCGGAACACGAAGAATTTGAAACTGTTGTTCAAGATGTATATTTGGGAAATATTCCTTATATGACTCCTCGAGGAACCTTTGTGATCAATGGTGCAGAACGGGTTATCGTTTCACAATTACATCGTTCTCCGGGCGTATTTTTTGCACAATCCATGCATGCAAATGGAACCAAATTATATTCGGCTCGTATCATTCCATTTAAAGGTTCTTGGATTGAATTTGCTACCGATATCAATCAAGTCATGTATGCTTATATCGACCGTAAGAAAAAATTACCTATTACTACTTTATTGAGAGCCATTGGATTTGAAAGGGATAAAGATATTTTAGAAATATTTGGATTGGCTGACGAAGTTAAAGTAAATAAAACCAATCTAAAAAAAGTTGTAGGAAGAAAATTGGCAGCTCGTTTATTAAAAACTTGGCATGAAGACTTTGTAGATGAAGATACAGGAGAAGTTGTTACCATTGAACGTAACGAGATTATTTTGGACAGAGATACTGTTATTGAAAAAGATCATTTGGAAGATATATTGAATTCCGGTGCCAAAACCATCCTATTGCATAAAAAAGATATTTCCGATTCGGATTACGCAATTATTTATCATACTTTACAAAAAGATTCAACCAACTCCGGAAAAGAAGCCGTAGAATATATTTATAGATTATTGAGAAACGCCGAACCACCCGATGAAGAAACGGCTAGAGGTATTATCGATAAATTATTCTTCTCTGAACAACGATATAGTTTGGGAGAAGTTGGACGTTATCGAATCAACAAAAAATTGAATTTGGATATTCCTTTGGATGTTCAAGTCTTGACTCGTGAAGATATAATTGTTATCATCAAACATTTGATTCAACTAATTAATTCCAAAACTGAAGTTGATGATATTGACCACTTATCTAACCGAAGGGTAAGAACAGTAGGAGAACAATTGTCACAGCAATTTGGAGTGGGATTGGCAAGAATGGTTCGAACCATTAGAGAACGAATGAATGTAAGAGACAATGAAGTATTTACGCCCATCGATTTGATCAATGCAAAAACTTTGTCATCAGTCATCAAATCTTTCTTTGGAACCAATCAGTTATCCCAATTTATGGACCAAACCAATCCTTTGGCTGAAATGACCCATAAGCGTCGTTTGTCTGCTTTGGGACCAGGCGGTTTGTCCAGAGAAAGAGCGGGATTTGAGGTGCGAGATGTTCACTATACGCATTACGGACGTTTGTGTCCGATTGAAACACCCGAAGGACCGAATATCGGTTTGATTTCATCTTTGGCTGTGTATGCCAAAGTTAATGATATGGGTTTTATTGAAACACCTTATCGTGAAGTGAATGAAACACAGGTTAAATTTGATGAAATAAAGTATTTAACCGCCGAAGAAGAGACCACCAAAATTGCTCAAGCGGAAACTCCCACGGATGACAAGGGAAATATTATCCCCGATTTCTTGGTGGCAAGAGAAGAAGGAGATTTTCCGGTAGTCAATAAAAAAGAAATCGAATATATGGATGTTGCTCCCAATCAAATTGCTTCTATTTCCGCTTCATTGATTCCGTTTTTGGAACATAATGATGCGAACAGGGCTTTGATGGGTTCAAACATGATGCGTCAAGCAGTTCCATTGTTAAATCCCGAAGCACCTATTGTCGGAACAGGATTGGAGCAACGTTTGGTGCAAGATTCACGTATATTAATCAATGCTGAAGGAGAAGGTGAAGTAACTTATGTAGATGCTAAAAAAATTATTATTAAATACGACAGAAGCGATGAGGAAAGATTGGTAAGTTTTGATGAAGATGAGAAAGTATACCAATTGACTAAATTCAGAAAAACCAATCAAAATACGGTAATTAATTTGACCCCTATTGTTAAAAAAGGAGACCGTGTTACCAAAGGACAAGTTCTTACTGAAGGTTATGCAACCCAACAAGGAGAATTAGCTTTAGGACGAAACTTGAGAGTAGCTTTCATGCCTTGGCAAGGATATAACTTTGAGGATGCTATCGTAATATCTGAGGAAGTAGTAAAAAATGATTATTTCACTTCTTTGCATATTGTAGAGCATTCATTAGAAGTAAGAGATACCAAATTGGGACAAGAAGAATTAACCAATGATATTCCCAATGTTAGTGAAGAAGCTACCAAGGACTTGGATGAAAATGGTATGATTAGAATTGGTGCGGAAGTAAAACCCGGTGATATTTTAATTGGTAAAGTTACCCCCAAAGGAGAGTCCGACCCTACTCCTGAGGAAAAATTATTACGTGCCATCTTTGGTGATAAAGCAGGTGATGTTAAAGATGCATCTCTTAAAGCTTCTCCTTCACTTAGAGGAACGGTTATTGATAAAAAATTATTTACACGTTCTATTAAAGATAGAAGAAAAACTGCACAAGACAAAGTTCTTATTGAAGAATTAGAGAAAGAATATGAAGTAAAATTTAATGAATTAAGAGATCGTCTTATCGAAAAACTTTTTGCTTTGGTCAGTGGAAAAACTTCTCAAGGCGTTAAAAATGATTTAGGAAAAGATATATTCCCCAAAGGGAAAAAATTTACTTTGAAATTGTTGAATTCTATTCAGGACTTTGAACATTTAACGCAAGGAACTTGGACTACCGATTCTCACATCAACAGATTGGTTTCCGAATTGATTAACAATTACAAAATGCGTTTGAATGAAATCAAAGGAAATCTCAGAAGAGAAAAATTTGCTATTAGTGTAGGAGATGAATTGCCAGCAGGAATTTTAAAACTAGCCAAGGTATTCATTGTTCAAAAACGTAAATTAAAGGTTGGAGACAAAATGGCAGGGCGTCACGGAAACAAAGGTATTGTAGCCAAAATTGTTCGTCGTGAAGATATGCCTTTCTTGGAAGACGGAACCCCTGTTGATATTGTTTTAAATCCGTTAGGGGTGCCTTCGCGTATGAATATCGGACAGATTTATGAAACCGTTTTGGGATGGATAGGTAAAGAAACAGGAAGAAAGTTTGCTACCCCGATTTTTGACGGAGCAACAGAGGATGATATTATCGCCTTGACCAAAGAAGCCGGTTTGCCCGAATTTGGAGAAACCTATTTGTATGATGGAGGAACCGGAGAACGATTTGACCAAAAAGCCACTGTTGGAGTAATTTATATGTTGAAATTAGGACATATGATTGAAGATAAGATGCATGCACGTTCCATTGGACCTTATTCCTTGATTACACAACAACCATTGGGAGGTAAAGCACAATTCGGAGGTCAACGTCTCGGAGAAATGGAAGTTTGGGCATTGGAAGCTTATGGAGCTTCACATACTTTGCAAGAAATGTTGACGATTAAGTCAGATGATGTTATGGGAAGAGCTAAAGCATACAATGCTATAGTTAAGGGTGAAACTATGCCTGAGCCGGGAATACCCGAATCTTTCAACGTATTGATGCATGAATTGAAAGGTTTAGGTTTGGATATCCGTTTAGAGGATAAAGAAGGAAATGATGTTTTGGAAAAAGCACAAAACAAATAATTATTCTTAATATTTAATTTAGATTATGGCAAAAAATAAATATACAACTATAAAATTCGATAGAATTTCAATCGGATTATCTTCTCCTAACAAGATAAAAAAAGCTTCCAGAGGAGAAGTTTTAAAACCCGAAACTATCAATTACAGAACCCACAAACCCGAACGTGACGGTTTATTTTGTGAAAAAATATTCGGACCTGTAAAGGATTATGAATGTGCCTGTGGAAAATACAAAAGAATAAGATATAAAGGAATTGTCTGCGACCGTTGTGGCGTGGAAGTTACCGAAAAGAAAGTCCGACGTGAACGTGTAGGGCATATAGAATTGGTAGTGCCTGTTGTTCATATATGGTATTTTCGCTCATTGCCTAACAAAATAGGTTATTTATTGGGACTTCCTACCAAAAAATTGGAAATGATTATATACTACGAAAGATATGTAGTAATCAACCCGGGTCCTGCTTTGGATGAAGAAGGAAATCCTATTCAAAAAATGCAATTCCTTACCGAAGAAGAATATCAAAGCATTTTAGAGAGATTGCCCGAAGGTAATGAGTATTTAGAAGATACAGACCCCAATAAATTTATTGCTAAAATGGGAGGTGAAGCTATTCGCGATTTGTTGGCTTCAATAGATTTGGACGAATTATCTTATGAATTGAGATATAAAGCCAGTCATGAAACCTCCAAACAAAGAAAAACTGAAGCACTTAAACGTTTACAAGTTGTAGAAGCATTTAGACAAGCAAACGAACGCAGAGAAAATAAACCCGAATGGATGGTGATGAACATCATACCTGTAATTCCACCCGAATTAAGACCTTTGGTTCCTTTGGATGGTGGTAGATTTGCCACTTCGGATTTGAATGATTTATACAGAAGAGTTATCATTCGTAACAATCGTTTAAAAAGATTAATGGATATCAAAGCTCCTGAAGTTATTTTACGCAATGAAAAACGTATGCTTCAAGAATCGGTAGATTCGTTGTTTGATAATACCAGAAAATCATCTGCTGTAAAAACAGAATCCAATCGTCCTTTGAAATCACTTTCGGATTCATTGAAAGGTAAACAAGGGCGCTTCCGCCAAAACTTATTGGGTAAACGTGTAGATTATTCAGCCCGTTCAGTAATTGTGGTTGGCCCCAATTTAAAATTATATGAAGCCGGTATTCCCAAAGATATGGCCGCCGAGCTTTACAAACCTTTTATCATTCGTAAGTTAATTGAAAGAGGAGTTGTAAAAACCGTTAAATCCGCCAAAAAAATAATTGATAGAAAAGATCCGATTGTTTGGGATATTTTGGAAAATGTTTTAAAGGGACATCCGGTTTTATTAAACCGTGCTCCGACATTACACCGATTGGGTATTCAAGCATTTCAACCGAAATTGATTGAAGGGAAAGCTATTCGTTTACATCCTTTGGTTTGTTCTGCATTTAATGCCGATTTTGACGGTGATCAAATGGCAGTGCATTTACCTTTGGGACCTCAAGCCATTCTTGAAGCTCAGTTACTAATGTTAGCTTCGCAAAATATTTTAAATCCCGCAAATGGATCGCCTATAACGGTACCTTCTCAGGATATGGTTTTGGGATTATATTATATCACAAAAAATAAAAAATCCACCAAAGAAGAACCCGTGAAAGGTGAGGGTATGATTTTTTATTCTCCTGAAGAAGTGAAGATTGCAATGAATGAAGGAAAATTGGATTTGCATGCAAGTATCAAAATAAAAATAAAAAATTACGATCAAGAAGGAAATCAATTTGATGAAATCATTGAAACTACTGCAGGTCGTGTGTTATTTAATGAAAATACTCCCGATAAAGTACCATTTATTAATGAGGTGCTAACCAAAGGTTCATTAAGAAGAATTATATCGGATGTATTGAAAAAGACCGATGTTCCTACTACTGCCAAGTTTTTGGATGATATCAAACAAATGGGATATTATTATGCTTTCAAAGGAGGTTTATCCTTTGGTTTAAGTAATATTATGGTTCCAGAAGAGAAAAAGGATATTGTTCAAAAAGCAAAAGCTGAAGTTGCCAATATCAACAATGATTATGAAATGGGATTTATTTCCAAAAAAGAGAAATACAACAAAACCGTCGATGTTTGGACCAATGCCAATGTTAAATTGACTGAAATTTTGATGAATAAGATTACTGAAGATAAACAAGGGTTTAACTCAGTATATATGATGTTGGATTCCGGAGCAAGGGGTTCCAAAGACCAAATTCGTCAGTTGATTGGTATGCGTGGATTGATGGCGAAACCTAAAAAATCAACAGCAGGTGGAGGTGAAGTAATCGAAAATCCGATTTTATCCAATTTTAAAGAAGGATTATCCATTCAAGAATACTTTATTTCTACTCACGGTGCACGTAAAGGTTTGGCAGATACGGCTTTGAAAACTGCTGATGCGGGTTATTTGACCCGTCGATTGGTGGATGTTTCACAAGATGTTGTTGTAAGAGAAGAAGATTGTGGAACTTTAAGAGGTATTAAGGTGGAACCTTTGAAAAAAAATAATGAAATTGTAGAGACCTTAGGAGAAAGAATATTAGGACGTGTAACCTTGCATGATATAATCAATCCCGAAACCGGAGAGTTGATTTTGCCTGCCGGTGAACAAATAACGGAAGAAATTGTAGAAGTAATAGAAAATACCTCTCTTGAATCTTTGGAAGTGCGTTCACCTTTGACTTGTGAAGCCAAGCATGGAATTTGTGCAAAATGTTACGGACGAAACCTTGCTACCGGTGATATGGTGGAAAAAGGTGAATCCGTTGGTGTGATTGCTGCACAATCTATTGGGGAACCAGGAACGCAGCTGACCTTGAGAACTTTCCATCAAGGAGGGGTTGCCGGAAATATCTCGGAAGAATCCAGTATCACGGCCAAATTTGACGGAGTTATAGAAATATCTGATCTAAAAACTGTTAAATCTGAAGAAGACGGTATAGAAGTGGATATCGTGATTTCTAGAACATCTGAGGTAAAAATTATTGGAAAAAAATCCGGAAAAGTTTTGAGTACCAATCAATTGTATTATGGTTCCAAATTATTTAAAAAACCCGGAGATAAAGTGCTTAAAGGAGAGGTTATTGCAGAATGGGATCCTTGGAACTCGGTAATTGTATCGGAATTTGCCGGTAAAATTGAGTTTGAGAATTTAATTGCCGGAGTTACTTTCCAATATGAGACTGATGAACAAACTAATCGTAAAGAAATAGTAATTTCGGAAAGTAAGAATAAAAAATTGATTCCTACTATTAAAATTTTGGATAAGAATGGAGAAGTTTTACGTTCCTATAATTTACCTTTAGGTGCGCGTGTGATGGTAAAAGACGGTGAAAAAATTAAAGCAGGCACTATTTTGGTAAAAATGCCCAGAAGTTCCGTCAAAGCCGGTGATATCACCGGAGGTTTACCTCGTGTAACCGAGTTATTTGAGGCACGTAATCCCTCTAATCCTGCAGTTGTTTCTGAAATTGATGGGGTAGTTTCCTTTGGAAAAATCAAACGAGGTAATAGGGAAATTATTGTTACTTCAAAAACCGGAGAGGCAAAGAAATATTTGATCAAGTTATCTAATCAAATTCTTGTTCAGGAAAATGATTACATCAAAGCAGGAACACCATTATCCGATGGAGCGATTACACCTAATGATATTTTGAAAATTAAAGGACCGAGTGCCGTTCAACAATATCTGGTAAATGAAGTTCAGGAAGTTTATCGTTTACAAGGAGTAAAAATTAATGATAAACACTTTGAAGTTGTAGTAAGACAGATGATGCAGAAAGTAATGATTGAAGAATCCGGTGATACAACTTTCTTGCCGGGCGAATTGGTCCATAAATTTGATTTTATTGAAGAAAATGACAGATTATCTCAATTGAAGGTGGTTGAAGATCCGGGAGATTCCGAACGATTTAAAGCCGGTCAATTGGTCTCACCACGTGAATTGAGAGAAGAAAATTCTATTTTAAGAAGACAAGATAAGCAATTGGTAAAAGTAAGAGATGTTATTCCCGCTACAGCTTCGCCTGTATTGCAAGGAATTACCAGAGCATCTTTACAAACCAAATCGTTTATTTCGGCAGCATCTTTCCAAGAAACAACCAAAGTGCTGAATGAAGCAGCAATCAGAGCTAAAGTTGATTATTTGGAAGGATTGAAAGAAAATGTGATTGTCGGACGAAAAATACCGGCAGGAACTGGATTGAAGGAATATGATAATATCATTGTAGGGCATAGGGATGAATATGAAAACATGGTGATTGATGCTATGCATGATTTTATAGATTAATTTTTTTTAAAGCTATCCTTATGAAAGAATCAAAACAACAACAAATCAATATAGAGCTTCCCGAAGATGTTGCGGAAGGAGTTTATGCAAATTTGGCAATTATCAATCATTCGGTTTCGGAGTTTATCATTGATTTTGTGAAAATAATGCCGGGAGTGCCCAAGGCGAAAGTTAAATCTCGCGTTATTTTGACTCCACAACATGCCAAGCGTTTACTAAAAGCATTAGCAGATAATGTGCAACGTTTTGAAAATGTTCATGGAAAAATCAAAGATTACGAGCAATCCGGTCCTCCACCTGTAAATTTTGGACCTGCCGGAGAAGCATAAATTATAAGAAAGAGAGACTGTTTGAAATGCAGTCTCTTTTTTTATTTTTTTATATTTTCCTCGGAATCACTTTCAGGTAAAAAGGTATTTTGTTGCGTTGTTTCTGCTTTAAAAACAGGCATAAAACCTTCCAAAACATCTTTTTTGGTTCGTATAATTTCTTTGCCACGCCAATCAAATCCTTTAAATATTTTTTTGGTAAGCTTACCGGGTGGGTAGATGATTCCTTCTACCTTTTCATAGAATTTGACAGTTTCAATATCAGTTTTTTTATCAAAAGTAATAGAAATTTTACTGGATTTATTTTTTTCAATTCCGGTTAAGTTGTTTTGTTCATCACGCAAGTAATATATAACTTCTGTGTTACCTAAGATATCAATTTTGTGTATCTTATTCTTAACAAATTTGCCAACCAGCTTTTTTCCCTTGATTTGATTATAACCGGCAGAATCTTTTTGTATGATAAAAACTTTTTTTGGAATAAATAATGAATCAGCATGATTAAGACTGTCATTTTTTATCTTGATGATATTTCCGGTTATTTGGCTATTTCCATTCCAAAGAACTGGTTTTTTCATGAGTTTGAGTATTCGCAATCGATCATCTCTATATAATGAGTCTGCTCTACCCGAAAAGTCTTTGCTAAAAAATCTAACTTGATTAAATCCCCAAAGTTTGCGTTGATCTTGTTTTCCTGCTGCTATAAATTTTTGGGCTCGGATATATAAACTATCCTTGTTGGAAATAGAGATAATCAAAGGTTTTTTTGTTACTTCTATAGAATCTTTCTTCCCCCAATATTCTCCATAGTTGCTAAAAATCCAGACATTGTTTAAACTGTCATGTAAAACAACATTTCTATTGGCATTTGCATAGCCGGTTTTTTGTTCATAATACAAACTATCTCCTCTAATGGTTGTATGTCGGTCTTTAATAAAGGCATTTTTGACAAACCATGAGATTTTGTTTTTGCTGTCATAATGTCCCTTTTCGGAGTAAATATAACTGTGATCATTATAAATTTTTGTTGGTCCGTAGAAATTGGATACTCCGGAATCAGTAAAATAATCCAGTTGATAAGAATCCAATTGATAATCGGGATTGTTTATATGAACATTGTTGATAAAACTGTATTTTTTTTGATTGAGGAAGTATTTTCCGATTTTACTTTTCAATTCGTTAATGCTATCATGTATTATCCCTCCGGAATTGTAAAAAGCAATTTGTTTTTTTCTATCCAACATCAAAGTATCTGTTTGCAAATTCATTTTAGGATCTTGCAAAAATACATGATCGATGGCTTTGGCAAAACTTTGGTTTCCATCGTAAGAAAGATATCCCGAACGCATTTCCAAACTGTCCCCTTGCACCATACGGACGTTTCCTACTGCTATGGCAGTATTTTCTTGTTTGTCCACGATGGCTTTGTCGCAATATAGTGTAGCATGATCATGTTCGATTTCAACATTTCCCGATAATAATTGCTTTCCCGGATATTTTTCATTTGTAGTAGCATAATCGGCATGCAAAATTTGTATTAAAGCAGGTTTATCATTGAGATTTTGTTGTGAAAATCCCAAAGCAAAAAAAATGAAAAAAATATAAAACAGTTTATTTTTTATAGAGAATGGCATTATCTGTAAATACTTTTAGATTGATTTTCGGATGATTATAGATATAAACTTCCGAGTTACCTTTGGCTTTTAGGGCTAGATGATTTTTAACATTGATTTCTGCTGATGATTTATCTTCTGTTTCAACCACAGCATCTCCGTTGACAAAATTTTCTGCTTTTAATTCCGTTTTTTGACCTGTTTTAATTTTACTGTTGTCAGCTTTGCCTTTAAGTTTAACCAAACTGTGATCATGAATATCCATATTGATATTTTTAACAGTCCATTTTGCTTCCGCTTCTGAACTTTCATTGGTTTTCATCTCTACGGTTTTGGCGGTTCCCTCAAATTCAAATTTACTTTTGTCGGTAAGATAGATATTCAGCTCTTTTTTAATATCCAAATTGAGATTAATTTTTCCGCGTTGCAAAGCTTCAATTTTCAGATGATCTAATCCAAATGCTTCTTCATTAAAAACTTTGGCTTTTTCAAATACTTTGATTGACGAAAAGTTTTCCGGCACAAAAACCGTTATTTTTAATCTTTTTTTCTTAACAATTTCTTTGGAAGTATTAAATTTTAATATCCCTTCTTCAACATTAAAATGTATTACATCAAAAAGATTATCATCCGTTTCAACAACTATTCGTGTGGTGTCTGTTGATTTTTGTAATTCTATTTCGAACTTTTCACCTACTTCGATAGAATTAAAAGAAGGAATTGTAAATTTCTTAATAAGAACTTCACGATTGCCTTTGATTTTCTCTTTGCGTTGTCCGTAAGTAAAAAAGATGCTTAATGTCAAGCTTAGTAAAAATAATTTTTTCATTTGATTAAATTTTTTGATTTTATAAAGTTAAATAATATTTTGCAATTTGGTTGCAAATACTTTACCAAACTAACTTCCCAATCTTTCCTTTTTCCAATTAAAATCTTTTTCCAATTGATATCTTATTCTGTCATGCAAACGATTGGGTCTGCCTTGCCAGAATTCTATTTCTACGGGTTTTACCAAATATCCTCCCCAAAAATCGGGTCTGGGCACTTCTTTACCTTCAAATTCTTTTTCAAATTTGACAAAGCGTTCTTCCAAATATTTTTTAGATGGAATTACTTGGCTTTGCGGAGATGCCCAAGCTCCTATTTGACTGCCTCTGGGTCGGGTTTCAAAATATCCGTCGGATAAATTTTCGGCTATTTTTTCAGCAAAACCTTTGATGATGATTTGCCTTTCCATTTTTGGCCAAAAAAAAGCCAAAGATACCCGATTGTCTTTTTCGATGGCTTTGCCTTTTTCACTGTTATAATTGGTGTAAAAAATAAAACCTTCCCATGTAAATTTTTTTAGCAATACTACTCGAATACGTGGAAAATCATCAGTGCTTTGGGTTGCCAAACTCATGGCATTTACTTCAATACAATCTTCTTTTTTTTCTGCTTCATAGAACCAATCTCTAAAAAGTTCCATGGGATTTTCGGGAATAGTATTCTCGTCCAATTGACTTTTTTGATAATTTTTTCTATAATTGCTTAAATCTTTTTCCATGGATTGATAGGTATTTCCTACAAAAATACATCAAATTTCAAATACTTTTCCTTCTTTGGCAATATCAGTATTGGGAAAAATACTTTGCGCTTCTATTTTAAATTGTTCTTCATCTTTGTATCTTGATGAAAAATGTCCCAACACCAGTTTTTTAACTTCTGCTTGTTTGGCTATATCAGCAGCTTGTTTGGCGGTGCTGTGTTTGGTTTTTTTGGCGAGTTCCTTGTGTTCTTCCAAGAATGTGGCTTCATGATAGAGTAAATCCACATTTTTAATAAGAGGAATGATATCGGGTTTGTAAATGGTATCTGAACAATAAGCATAAGATTTTGGAGGTAGGGGAGCCAAAGTCAATTCTACATTGGGAATGATTGTTCCATTTTCGGTAACAAAATCTTTTCCTACCTTTAGATTGTGATAAGCCCAAGTTTCAATTTCCGGATATTTTTGGATGGATTCCATGTTTAATTTACGAGGTTTTTCTTTTTCTCTAATCAAAAAACCATTGGCATAAATTCTGTGTTTTAGCGGAATAGTATCTACTTTAAATTTTTTTTCATCTAAAATATTTTGACTGTCATGGCTTGAAAGTTCATGGAAGATCAAGGGATAGTTGATATCTGTTTGTGCGATTTTAAATTGTAACTCGATAATTTCTTTCAAACCGACCGGTGCAAAAATATGAAGTTCTTTTTCACGGCCAAGTAGTCGCAATGAAGATAAAAATCCTACCAATCCGAAAAAATGATCACCATGAAGGTGGGAGATAAAAATATGTTTGATTTTGTTGAATTTGTGTTTATATTTTCGCAATTGAATTTGCATACCTTCACCGGCATCAATCAAGATAAGTTCATTATCGATTTCCAATACTTGTGATGATGGAAAAACCAAACTCCTTGGTGTTGCCGAATGACAGCCCAAAATATGCAATTTCATCATACTACTTTTCTTTTTCTTGTGATTTTTCTTCTTGCATTCCCCTCATTCTTGGAGGTCCGAAATTTTTTCTCGGATTTGTTTTCTCTCCTTCGTTAGTTCTTGGTAATCTTGCGTTGCCTCCCTTGAGTTCTTGCCATTTGAAATGATAATTTGGAGCCAAGCTTTCTAATTTATTTACTATATAATTCAAATTTACTCGTGGTCCTTCTTTAAATATTTGCACAATTTCATCGGATTTGGCATCAAAGAAAATCTTAATTAAGTAGGAAGCATTGCGGTTTTCCATTTTCAATTTTGACAGGTAATTAATAGCTGTAATAATGTTGCTTTTTCCCAATTTTAAATTATCCGCCATTTTGTCCAAACCCCAACGATGATAAGTATATATGGTTTTATGGTAGTATTTACTTTGTTCATCCAAAAGTAATTCAATTAAATCACCTTTTCCCGTTCCTCCGTTTTTTGCTTCCCATTCGGTCAAACCGTTTTGTGCAGCATTTTTTTGAACGATTTCGGCTTTTTCAAAAAAAGGTCTTCCGGCATCTTGTTTAAAACTTTCGAAATCATGTCCTAAGGCGACATATAAATAAAAAGCAAGGGTGCTGGTAAGATTATCAGTAAAAAATTCGGGATTAAAGTCTAGTTTCTGAAATTGTTGGTATTGAAATTTAAAATTTTTATCGATTAAATTCAAAAGCAGAGTTTGATAATCCGATTTGTATATGGGGCGGTACGATCTAAAATAAAGCTCGGATGTGATTTCATTAGATTTTCTATCATACGATTTCACGTTTAAAATGATATCGCATTTTATTTTTTCATAGGGCAAAAACCTTTTATCCGTCCAACGGTTATTATTGACAAATTCTTCAATGGAACGCTCCAAGCTCTTAAAAATTTGTTTGTTTGAACCTTGAATACCACTGGCGTCAATGGTAACATTGCATTTGAATTCTTGTGCTGTGGCACTCCATCCCAGTAATATTAAAAATAGAAATAAGTATTTATTCATAGAGTTTAAGGATTTCATTAAAAATGTCATGAGCTACATCTATTTTGGATTTCAAAGGAAAAACTTTTGTATTTAATTCTGCATTAATAATTGTAACTTTGTTGGTATCATGTTTGAAACCGGCTTTTTTTTCGTTTAGAGAATTTAATACGATCAAATCCAAATTCTTTTTTTTGAGTTTTTTCTTTGCATTTTCCAATTCATTTTGTGTTTCCATGGCAAAACCTACCAAAATTTGTCCTTCTTTTTTGTTTTCTCCTAATTTTTTTAGAATATCTTGCGTCTTAATCAGATTTAACTTTAACGTATTGGATGTTTTTTTTATTTTGTGATTTGATTTTTTTTCGGGAGTAAAATCTGCGACGGCGGCACTCATAATGATGATATCCGATTCCTTCTGACGAGCCATCACTTCGCGATACATTTCACTGGCAGATTGAATATGTGTTTGCTTGATATTAGGATTTTCAGGTTTTAGGTGTGTCGGTCCCAAAATCAGATGAACTTCGGCGCCTAGCTCCGCAGCTTTTTCAGCCAGTGCAATTCCCATTTTTCCGCTGGAATGATTTCCTATAAAACGCACAGGGTCTAGTGCTTCAAAAGTAGGACCGCCGGTAATAAGAATTTTTTTACCGGTTAATACTTTTTTTTTTGAAAAAAACTCTTGTATTTGCTTGAAAATATTTTCCGGTTCTTCCATACGTCCCGGTCCTGTAAGACCGCTGGCAAGCGCTCCGGAAGTGGCGGGAATTATATGATTTCCGTAAGATTTAAGTATTTCAATATTTTTTTTTGTCGCCGGATGTTTATACATATCCAAATCCATTGCCGGAGCAATAAAAACAGGCGCTTTGGCAGACATATATACAGCTGTTAAAAAATTATCAGCTTGTCCGTGAGCCATTTTTGATAAAGTATTGGCGGTTACAGGAGCAAAAACAAACAAATCCGCCCACAAACCCCATTCTACATGATTGTTCCATGAGCCTTTGGAATTATTTATAAAATCAATTACAACCGGATTATTGGAAAGTGTGGATAAAGTAACGGGGGTAACAAAATCCTTTGCTGAAGGAGTCATGCAAATCCTGACCGAAGCGCCTGCTTTAATCAGCATTCTTACTAAAAAGGGAATTTTGTAGGCGGCAATTCCACCGGTTATTCCCAAAACAATATTTTTCCCTTGCAAAGGCATTTTTTGTTAGTAGATTTTCTTGGTATCATCTTCAGATACTTCTTTCCAGAAAATTTTTTCTTCCAACCATTCTTGCAAAGCAATAGCAGTAGGTTTTGGAAGTCTTTCATAGAATCTGGAAATATCTATTTGTTCTTTATTTTCAAAAACTTCGGCTAGAACCTCCTGATCGGTTTCAAAACTAGCCAATTTGTCTTTGAGTTCTTTTTTGAGCTCCAAATTGATTTGCTCTGCTCTTTTTCCTATAATTACAATAGCTTCATAAATATTATTCGTAGGAGCTTTGATTTTTTTTCTATCAAAAGTTTCGGTAGTTACAGGTGCTTTTGTTTTTTTTAAATCTATCATGGTAATCAATTTTTATACAGGTTTATCGGTTTTCTTTTTTAATTCTTTGTTCAATTTTTCATAAATTTTGTCTGCTTCTTTTTTATATTTGGAATTGGCATATTTTTTTACAAAATTTTTGTAATATCCAATAGCTTTTTGCAAACGAGCTCCTTTTTTGGATTCTATACTATTGATTGCCAAATCCGAAGCTGCTTTAAATCGATAGAAAAGTGCATCGGGTTTGTATATAGAACCGGGATAATCTACCAAGAAATTATTGAAAGAGACAATGGCGGATTTATAATAATCCAGATCGTAGTATTGTTTGCCAATCTCAAAATATTTTTTTTCCAACTTATGTGTGAGTTCGGTATTCATTTTATTGATTTCATCTTTGAATTTTGAGTAAGGATGTCTTTTAAGAAATTGTTGAATTTCTTCAATTCCTCTTTTGGTATAGGATTGATCCACTGAATATTTGGGCGAAAGCTCATAATAAGCTTTTACGATATAGAAATCGGCTTCTTCCGCTTTGGTGCTTTCGGGAAACAATCGGGTAAATTTTCTAAAAAGTTCTCCGGCAGAAAAATAATCTTTCAATTTGTATAAGCTCATAGCTCTTGCAAACAGCAAACGTTGGTAAGTAGGTTTGAATT
>JALSTJ010000050.1 GCA_026983815.1 Flavobacteriales bacterium | reverse complement strand
TGCATTTGATCCAAAGTGTAATAGAATGATAGATCATAATGATCTTTGTATTTTTCACCACCTTTAAATTTGGTTTTTAAATACAAGGTATCATGAATTGTAGTATTCAACAATCTGAATTTTTTAATATTATATACCTTTGAATGAATGGAATCTATTTTAAGGAAAAGATTGTAAATGGGGTTTTTATTATCAATGTCTAACTTGATATTTGATAAAGAATTTTTATGGATTTTTATCTCTGGAGAAATCATTTTCATTTTAAACAGATTGTCTTGCGAATCCATTTTTCCCTTGATATGCGTGTTCTTGGAAACATACATCCCGGGTTTTAATAAACCGATGATTTTATTATGTATTTTTAAGTCATAATGAACAAACTCACGTTGTTCCAGCGGAGAAATTTGATAGTTGGCAAAAACACTTCCCAAAGCATTTTTTATCAAAATCGGTAAGTGATTATACTTAAATTTCCCTTCAATTTTACCTGAAACGATATCTTTGGAAATAAATTCCAGTTTTTTGATAGAATCTTTTACTGCCGATTTCAAGGCAAAATCTTTGAATTGATAGGTGTCATCTGCATTGGTATATTCCAAATCTTTTAGTCTTAAAATTCCGGTAGTATTTTCCAGATTATTTCCTTGGGCGTTAATTTCTATTAAACCT
The DNA here is from genome assembly GCA_026983815.1 of Flavobacteriales bacterium. Lineage (GTDB taxonomy): Bacteria > Bacteroidota > Bacteroidia > Flavobacteriales > Flavobacteriaceae > JALSPZ01. The sequence goes on along the minus strand of JALSTJ010000050.1, from coordinate 3,682 downwards.
TTGAGCTGTGAGAGGGTATCCCGTTCCACCCAATGAGTTTTGTATAAATCGGCATGACAAATTTCCGTAGAAAAATTAAAAATATTTTTTTTCTTGGAAAAATCAATCAAACCGCTAAAATCCAATTCCATATTGGGATCGTTGATATCAAACCAACCTTCAAAACGTTTATTATTTATTTTTCCATCGACATTGATGTTTTTGTATAAATATTTGTGATAGGCAACTTGGCTGATTTTACCTGTAAATTTGGAATCCAGCGAATGAAGCGTCAGACCTTTACCTTCCAAGTGGACATTGGCAGTTAGATTCTTTATTTGCGTTGACAATATTTTGGAAAGCTCGAAATTTTCGGTTTGGATTTGCGCTTGATAAGTAGCAAGGGCTGTATGCAAATAGTTTTTTAAATCGAAATCTATATTGCTTGTTCCCAAATCCGTTTGTAAATCCAATTTTCCTGAGATGTTTTCGGGAGTATATTGTAAGTGGCCTTTGCTTTTTATTTGTCCCAATTCGTAGAATGCATCGGGAATTTGATTTTGTAGCACCGGTTGCAATAAAGCATGCATTTGTTCAATGGAAAAATCTATTTGACGGGCTTCCAATTCAATCTTGACCGGAGTTTTATTCAAAAGATTTTGAATACGTAATTTTCCTTCAATATTTATTTTATTGTTGGTAATGATATCCAATTTTTTGAAAGACAAGTCTTGTAAATATCCGGTTAATTTACCGGCAATACTAATTTTATGATTTGGAGAAAATATATTGTAAAATTTATTGAAGTCATTGGTGTCTAAGTAAGCTTCTTCAATATTTGCTTGAAGTTTTACATGGTTGTTAAAATCGGAATATCCTTTTTCCCAAGCATTGAAAACCAAATCCATATCAATGGATGAGGAATGGGTGTCCAATTTAAAACCATCAAAGCGCATTTGAGACGGATCATAATAAAAATGTGTTTGCATATTTTCTACCGGTATGCCATGTTTTTCTTTAAATGAAGATCCGATTAAATCGAAAACCAACTGTGGACCTTTGAGTTTAAAATTCCGAACCTCCATATTGAGTTGATCCAGATGTAGGTTTTCCGGATTTTTTGAATGATAATCAATCAACCTGAATTTAGCATTTTTGATTTCCAGATTTTTAATCTTTAATTCAAAAGGATTCTCATTTTTTTTAGTATTTCCTGTGGTAGAATCCAATTTGTCAATAAAACTTTCTTCGATGTTCAAACTTTTGGAATCCTTATAAGTAATCAGTTTGGTATCCAATCCTTCAATTTTGGTTTTTCCAAAATACAGTTTATTTTGTTTATAAGTTTTTATAGGATTGATTAAGAAAGTTTCCAAGGTTTTTCCTTTGAAAATTGTGTCCTGATGATCATCCAAAACAAAGAAATTTTTTAAAATAATTTTGCCTGAAAGCGTAATTTGTAGGCGTTCCAAATGAATGGAAACGTTTTTTTCGGTATTTATTTTGTTCGTAAAATATTTTGCTAATTGTGTTTGAATGGGAGGTAAGGATAATAAAATACTTATTATAATACTGAAAATCAGTAAAATAATAAATAATCGGGATAATATTTTAAAAATTCTTTTTATATAAAAACTTAATATTAAATTTGCCTATAAAAGTAACAAATTTTATGCCTGATTTTTCAAAAGACAAAAATAAAGAAAGTATTTATATTTTGGGAATAGAAACTTCCTGCGACGATACTTCCGCAGCCGTTTTGAAGGATGGAAAGATTATATCCAATATAGTAGCCAATCAAAAGATACATGAGGAATATGGCGGGGTTGTTCCTGAATTGGCATCACGGGCTCATCAGCAAAATATAGTTCCGGTGGTTGATTTGGCTATTAAAAAAGCCGGAATTTCTCCCCAATTATTAAATGGAATTGCCTTTACCGAAGGTCCCGGATTGCTGGGTTCTTTGTTGGTCGGTGTTTCGTTTGCCAAATCTTTGAGCATAGCTTGGAATATTCCGCTGTTACCTGTTCACCATATGAAAGCGCATATCTTGGCTAATTTTATTGAACATGACGAAATGAAATTACCTGAGTTTCCGTTTTTGGCTTTGACCATCAGTGGAGGACATACCCAAATCGTGAAGGTTAATGATTTTTTTGATATGGAAATATTGGGAGAAACTTTGGACGATGCCGTAGGCGAAGCTTTTGATAAATCGGCAAAAATAATGGGTTTAGCTTATCCCGGCGGTCCGTTGATTGATAAATATGCACAAAAAGGCAACCCGAAAAAATTCAAATTTCCCAAACCCAAAGTGCAAGGAGCGAATTTTAGTTTTAGCGGACTTAAAACTTCCATTTTATATTTTTTACAAAAACAAACCAAAGAAAATCCCGATTTTATCAAGGAAAATCTATATGATTTATCCGCTTCCATTCAATATACCATTGTAGAAATTTTAAAAGAAAAGTTGCTTTATGCCATTAAACAAACGGGTATCAAAAGAGTGGCAATTGGTGGGGGTGTTTCTGCTAATACGGGAGTTAGACAAATGTTGAAAAACTTATCGGATGAAATGAACTTGTCCGTTTATATACCGAATTTTGAATTTACTACGGATAATGCGGCAATGATTGCCATTGTCGGGTATTATATGTATCAAAATCAACAATTTGGAAAACTTGACGTGGTGCCGAAGGCGAGAATGAAGTTTTAAGTATTTTTTATGATTTTTCTGCGATAATTAAATCTTTGTTATATAATCTTTTATTATCTGCATTGAACTCATATTTAATATCCAATTTTAATTTTGATAAATCCAAAATTTTCCAGCTTCTGACTTTATATAAATGCAAATCCTTAATACTTTTTTCAACATATATTTCAAAAGAAATACCAAGGTGGTGTGCATCGGATGTGATTTTAAAATCTTTCGAAGGCGATAAATAAAAACTACGTTGAGTGGTTTGTAAATTTTTTATGTTATAGGTTTTGCATTCTAAATAATTAGTTCTACCAAATTCATCTTTAAACTCAATATCGGGATAACCGGTAGATTTTTTCTTGCCTCCGGAAGTAGTTGGAGTTTTTGCATCATAGCCAAATGCATTTAATGCTTTTTTTACAAAAGGTTCTATATCATTGCCGACTTCATTAGGTCTGGGTCTTAAAATTCCTTTTTCATTGACATCATTCAAAACTTTATCAGCTATTTTTTCTAATTTTTTCAACAAACTTATATCTTTACTATCTTTTTTGTTAAAAGGAATAACTTTATAGCCTGATAAACCTTCAATAACAATATTTAATGATAATCCCGTTAAAGGTTTTAACATTTGTAAAATTACTCCTTCTAATTCTTTGGAAATTTTTTTCATATTTTGTTTATAATTTATCCTTGTTTAATATAAATTTTTATGAATTCTTTTTTAGTCAAACATTATTTATTTTTCTTTTTTAAAAACTACAATTCTATTACTATTGGTACCTTTGGAATTATTTTTTACTCCCCAGATATTAGCCGTTTTGGTAAAATTTTGTTTATTAATTATAATTCCAATGGGCGTGAAACCCGAATTTAATCCTAATGGAACAACATATTCATCCAGTTTAATTTTCCCGTTTTTCACTTCTCCTACTTCAAAAGCAACAAAACCATTATATTTTGTAATCCGATAAAGTTCATTAAAAACTTTTTGCATCG
>JALSTJ010000049.1 GCA_026983815.1 Flavobacteriales bacterium | reverse complement strand
AAAAATTTTGTTCCAAACGGTTTTTTTCTTCCAAGTTTTTTTGTTCCAAGCTTTTGTATTCTTCTAAAAATTTCAGTTTTTCGTTTTCCAAATTTCTTTGAGCTTCGTTTTCGGAAGCAATCAATAAGTCTATTTTATTTTGCATTTTGTTTTTTCCGTAAAACAAACCCAAAAGGAATGCCATTATAAAAATAAAAACAGCTGTCAGGATATAAATTACTTGTTCGTTCATTTTATTTTTTTATCAAAATTAAATTAATAATGCTTTAAATCAATAGAAAGTTATTAACATTTTTTATTGAATAATTTGTTTTTTCTTAAACATAATAATACTAGCGGCGATAACTCCTGCAAAAGCGATAAGAGCTTCGCCGAAAGCCGTCCAATAGATTGTCCAATGGTTGTCGGTTTGAAAAAATTTATCATTAAAATAAATAAGCAAAGTGTATAACAGACCCAATCCGACGGCTATACCGGAATGACTTCTGACAAATTTAACCGATTGACTATACCCGATACGATAATTTTCCAAAGCATAATCCAGTAAAGAAAATCCGTAAAAATAGGATACTACTAAAATATTTAATAAAAGTCCTACAAATGAAATGATTGAGTTTTCGGGCAAAATCCACAAAATGAGCGTAATAATTAACACATAAAAATATTCATATACCAAATTTCTCAAAGTTATTTTGACTCCACGTATAACGTCTTTAATCAATTGCGTAGGAGAGAAGTTGTAGGTTTTTCCGGCTAAAATATGCATCAGTTTTTCCGATACCAGTGAAAAAACAGGGGACAAAATCATTAAAAGCAAAAAACCGGAGAAGTTAGCCATTATTTGTATCAGCAGTTTTTCATACTTCATCAAGTGAAAAAACGGAATATGTGATAATATGGATTTAAAGGTAAAATCGATAAAAACAATTGGAGTGGAAAATATTAATATCAGTAAAATAAGTAGGAGAAAGGATTTGTAAAAATTCGGAAAATATTTTAATCCTTCTAAATAAGACTGAAAAGCAAGTAATATTTCTTTAAAAAACTTCATAAGTATTCCGATAAGGGGAAAATTTTGATAAAAACATAAAATTACAAAAAAGCAGTATTTTTGCCAAAAAAACAGAGATGATAAAGATTGGAAATGTTGAACTTCCCGATTTTTCTTTACTATTGGCGCCAATGGAAGACATAAGCGATCCGCCGTTTAGAGCTTTATGCAAAGCATATGGAGTGGATTTGATGTTTACCGAATTTGTTTCCACCGAAGGTTTGATAAGAGATGCGGCGAAATCCGTAAAGAAATTGGATATTTTTGAGCAAGAACGACCGATCGGCATACAGATTTTCGGTCACGATGTCTATTCGATGTTAAAAGCCGTTGAAAAGATAGAAGAAGTTCAGCCCGATATTATCGATATTAATTACGGTTGTCCCGTAAAAAAAGTAGTATCCAAAGGGGCGGGTGCGGGAATATTGAAAGATTTGGAAAAAATGCAAAAAATGACAGCAGAGATTGTCAAGCATACCGATTTGCCCGTAACGGTTAAAACCCGATTGGGTTGGGATGAGCAAAGCATTGCGATTAATGAAGTAGCCGAGCGCTTGCAAGATGCGGGTATTCAAGCCATTTCCATCCACGGACGCACACGCAAACAAATGTATTCGGGAACTTCCGATTGGTATAAAATAGCCGAAGTAAAAAACAATCCCCGAATAAAAATTCCCGTTTTTGCCAATGGAGACATCAAAACTCCGGAAGATGCCAAGCGAATCAGGGACGAATTCGGTTTTGACGGAGCTATGATTGGACGGGCGGCTATTGGAAGTCCTTGGGTTTTTCTGCAAATGAAAACTTATTTGGAAACGGGAAAAACTATTAAAACTCCCTCAGTATCAAAGCGGGTTGATATAGCCAAAAAACACTTGCAAATGGCAATAGATTGGAAAGGGGAACGTTTGGGTATATTGGAAACTCGTCCGCATTATTCCAATTATTTCAAGGGAATTCCCAATTTCAAGCCTTTCAGAATTCGTTTGGTAACCGAGGATCATTTGGATAATATTTATCGTATTTTTGAGGAGATAAAGAATGAATATAAATAATTAACGTGAGTTCGTCCAAAAATATAACTCATAACCAAAGTTTTATATTTTCCGTATTATTTTATTTGATCAAGATATTCCTTGAAGGTTTTTAAACACCTTCAAGGTTTGCAAAATAAGAACAAATTAACACTAAATCGGAAAGTAATACTTTAAAAAAACGGAAAAAGTTGAATAATGAATAAATACCTTCAAGGTGCTTGGAGACCTAGAAGGAAAAACAAAAAGAAATTTGATTTAAGTTAAATCGAACTCACGTTAAATACAAGTTTAACGTAACCTCAAACAGCAGACAGTTTTATGTTTCATTCACTTCAAATTTTATGAAAAATCCTCGTATGCCGAAAAGGCTTTCAAAGCTCTCCTCTATGAGAGGGGTTGGGGGTGTGTTAATACAATTTTTCCATCATTTTTTTTACAACTCATTATAAATCAAAACATTACTTTTGTTTTAAAAAAATATCTATGACGAAATTGAAAGAATACAATTAATTAATTCCTAATGACTTTTATCCTACTCACTTCATTCTTTTGATTTTGAATTTCAAGAAAATATACGCCGGAAGTAAAATCGGAAAGATTAATCTTACGGATATTATCTTTATGAATATTTTTCAAGATTCTACCTTTAATATCCATTATTTTTACTTCATTGATATTTGATGAAGTTTTTAAAGTAATCCAATCATTGGTCGGCACAGGATACACTTTTAAATCTTTAATGATGTTTTGTTCTACAACGGCTCCGGTATTTACCATATTGTTAAAATCTTGCATAGAACCGTGAAAAACATCCAAATCCACAGCCCCCGATATTCCATTGACACTTCCTTGCCAAGAATATTGTTTAAATTTCCAATCAATCCAAACGCCAAGATTTGAAGGAGGATTGGTAGGACTTCCATCGGGTTTGGCAATCCATAAATCATAAACATTAACAGAACTTTGTAGATATCCCGCGTAATGACTGTTGGTATAAATTATCGGACGGACTCCGGTTTGGTTTTCTACTTCCGTAAGCCAATCCAACACCCAAGTAGTTAATTGAGCCGAAGAATAAAGATTATCCAAATGCGTATTGGAGTTGGGATCTTCCAAATCCAAAACCGGAGGCAAAAAACCATCGCTTATATAATTTCCGGCAATATTTACAAAATGATTGGCTTCATCAATTGCCGAATTATTATCGGGGCGTGCAAAATGGTAAGCTCCCATAACAACTCCGGCATTATTCCCATTATTCATATTGGTTACAAAACGCGGGTCGTTATAAGTTACACCTTCGGTAGCTTTGACGAAGGCAAAAACTTTTCCGTCATTATAAACTTGTGTCCAATTGATACTGCCTTGATGATGCGATATGTCTATACCTAAGATATATTGCGCTTGTAATAGGATAGGAATATGGGTTAATAAAATAAAAATGATTTTTTTCATAGGATTGATTTACTTATTACATTCAATCATTTTTATCCCCTGAATAAACCGATTAAAATTTTTGTCATTTTCTTTCCCGGTATAAATGATATCGAGTTCTCCTTCGTTAACAAGTAAACTGATCTTGGTTCTTATTAATGGTGGTTCAATAGGCATTCCTTTACCGTTATAGCGTAAAATTTCGGTTGTTTTAACGGCTTGTTTGCCATCAATTTTGATCAGTTTACCGGTTTTTGATAGATTTTTAATTTTATATTTATAAATCTTTATTCCGTTTTTCCCCGGATGAAAAACAAATTGGATACGTGCTTGATTGAGTGTGTCGGTATAAGCACTTTCCAGACTCATAATTTCACCTTTTCTGTTGATTGATTTCAAGTCTTCATAATCGGTTTTCCAATTTTCGGGTTGGATGAATTTTATACCGTATTTTTGGGTTTGATTTTTGGCAAGTTCAATGTTTTGCATTGAATTTTTTTCGGAAATTTCCGTTGAAGGTTCAACAGTGGTTGTTTTTGCGGGTAGCACTTGACTTTTTTGTGTTTTACACGCAAATAACCCGACAAATAAAAGCATCAAACTAAAATATTTCATCTTAATTATTTTATTTAGGTTCAAAAACGGATTGATAAACTGCATTTTTTTCTACTGATTTTTCGGAGAAATAATCGGGCAATAATTCGCCGTTTACATATTTTTCGGTTTGGTCCAAATAATGTTTGCTTGCCGGTATTCCACTGATTCCGGTAGGCAAGATACTAAAAGATTGATCCCAATTTGCCGTATTGAAAATATGTTTTTCCGAAGCACCGAAATCAGAATCATAAG
>JALSTJ010000048.1 GCA_026983815.1 Flavobacteriales bacterium | reverse complement strand
CCGATAATCGAGCAGCCGGTTTTTCGTCTCAAATCCAAATTGGCAATGGATTTTCCTTGATATTCTTTGGGCAAATCTCTAAAATGAATTTCTTCCAAATTGGTTTTATGTCCGGTATCTTCTTTGGATAAGGCGTTAATAAATTCCACCAAATCGGGAGTTACAACCATAGAAGCCATATATTCGCCGCCGATGACTTCGGGTAAAATAACCTTGTTTGCTCCTGCCAGTCTCATTTTCTTTTCGCTTTTATCCGATGTAACCCGCGCCACGATATTCAAATCCGGATTCATCTGCCTTGCGGATAATACCACAAATAAGTTTTCCGCATCGTTATTTATAGTTGTAATGAGTGCTTCTGCTTGCCGAATACCGGCTTTGCTCAAAAGTTCGTCTTTGGTAGCATCTCCTTCCAAAAAGAAAACTTTTTCATAATCCAAAAGTTCGTCATTTTCCGGTTTTTTAAAGTCAATTACCACGACTTTTTTGTTATAATCCGTTAGTTTTTTTACGGCTTCCTTACCGGTTCTTCCGTAACCGATAATGATGCTATGATTTTTTAGCTTTTTGATTTTGTTTTCCATTCGTTTAAGGATTAATTTTTTAAAAATATTTTCTCCCACTACATATTCCGTAATCACCGTTATGGCATATCCATAAATGATAATGCTTGAAAGAATAAGAAAAATAGTTAAAAGTTTTCCGGTGCTGTCCAGTGGATGCACTTCTCCGAACCCCACGGTGGTTATGGTAATGATTGTCATATACAAAGAGTCAATCCAATCAAAATCTTGACTGTAATGAAAACCCAAAGTTCCTGTCAGAACAAGTGTAATGAATAAAGTAGCGGCTAAAATCAGTTCGTTTCTAAAATGCTTCATCATAAGTCAAAAACCGAAGGTCTTTTTTGAATAAAAACATCTTTTATTCTTAAAGCAAAAGCCATAATTAGATACAAAATAAAAGATAATCCCAAGGTGGCAAAAGATAGATAGATAAAAAACAAACGGACATTATTTACACGAATGCCGAATTTATCTGCTATACGAGTGGAAACATTGAATCCGTGTTTGACAAAAAAGTATTTTATTTTTTCCAATTTATTCATTTATAAAGAATTTTTAATGATATATTGACCGAATTCACATTGCAAACATCTTTCCGGTTTACAATAGTTTTCGTTCAGTTGAATTATGGCTTGGGTATCCAAAGCATTAAGCGAATGCAATTTGATTTTATGAAAAATATCCACAATCCGGTTTTTTTCGGGCTTGATTTGTTCAATAAATTCCACGATTTTTTCGGAATCGCTTACACCCAAATGCTTTTGATGAGCAAATTTTAAAGGAACTACCACATTAATTAAAATTCTATCGATAAAATCTTTTCCAATGGTTTTTTTCTTTGTTTTGGTCAGTTTATCAAAATTATAATGCGTATCCCAATATTCATCGGTTGTTATTTGAAATAATTCGTAAGCTTCTTCGGGATGTTCCAATTTCATTAATTTTTCAAACAAGAAATCTTTTTTATGATAGAGTATAGCAAACTGTGCCAACTTTATCGTAGGGAAACTAATCGGACGCAAACGGTGAAAACGGACAGTGTTTGATTTAAGTTCGCTTAATTGATGTTTGGCTTTTAAAAAACGGTATTCTTTTCTTAATTGACAATATCTTGGATTTCCCGGTTTATTTTCATTTAATAATCCACCTACTCCGAAAAGCAAAGCTTCCAATTTGAAAGCATCATCGGTATATTTTTTGAAAATTTTATAGGGCAATAAGTTAGCCAGTTGTTCAAAAGCTTCTTTATTGACCGTGCCACCGAAATATTTTAATAAAGTTATATACAATACCGAATCCCAATCGTTACGGGTTCGTAACAACATTTGTGTAATTATGGCATTTTTCTTTTCCAAACGTTCAAAAAAGAGTTTGTATTTGTAATTAATAATAACAAAAGGATCAACCGATTTAAGTTTGTTTTGGCACCTTAAAATAGATTTGTTTTTTATCAGATTATTGAAATTTTTTAAATATCCCTTTTTCAAATATTTGCCTAAAACAAAGGTCGGTATTTGATGATTATTGGAATTATATACCGGCAAATCGTCTTGTTCCACTACGTGCAAAATAACATTGTCATAAGCAGGGTCTTTTTCGTGTCCGTGCACATACCAGTCCGACGATTTGGAATGAATTTCCACATTTCCCGCCCAAGTGATATCTCCTATTTTTATTTTGGCATCAAAAAAATCGGGTCCGCTATCCGTATTATGAAATCCGGGATGAATAATATGCAATACTTCCCCTTTTGCAGTTGAAAGCGTGTCGCTATTGAAAAGTTTGTTTTTCCATATAAAATGCAAAAAAGATTCTTTCATTGATTGTGTTCCGGTTGTTAATTGTCAGTTTTTTTTAAAAATATGTATCTTTGCCAAAGAAACACACACTATTTTACAAAATTATGAAAAAAATTACTATCCTGATAATAAGTTTAATGAGTTTCTTTTCATGCAAAGAAATAGATAAATTGACGCAATTTAATTTGGATATGGAAACCACGGTAACTATAAATGCCGGACTTCCCGTAAACGTGCCATTTGATATTCCTACTCCGCCCATTCCAACTCAATCTACTCAAACTTTTGAAAATAACAATACTTCCAAAGATTTAATAGAACAAGCAAAGCTTAAAATGATGAAATTGAGTGTTATGACGCCCGCCAACGGGAACTTTGATTTCATCAAAGATTTGGAAGTCTATATTTCTGCGGACGGATTGCCCGAGAAAAAAATTGCGTGGGTTTATGATCATCCGAATGACGGACAAAATATTTTGAATTTGGAAACTACAACAATTGACTTGAAAGATTATGTCAAAAAAGATGAAATCAGTATCCGGGTAAGAACCGTAACCGATGAAATCCTTACGCAAGATTATCAAATTAAAATAGAATATACTTTTTTTATAGATGCTGAAATTCTCGGAGTATAAGAATATTTTATTTTATTCCTTATCCTCTTAAAAAATGTTTATCAACATACACTTGGCATTTATTACATTGTTGTAATTTTGCAGCAAATGATATGAAAATATTTTATGAGAAAATCCGATAAAATGGAACTAATGGCTCCTGCGGGAAGTTGGGAAGCATTACAAGCAGCTATCGATAACGGTGCCGATTCTGTTTATTTTGGTGTGGAACAACTCAATATGCGAGCTGTTTCCAGCATAAATTTTACAATTGATGAACTCCCTGAAATTGTCAATCGTTGTGAAAAATATGGCGTCAGAACCTATTTAACGCTGAATACCATAGTTTACGACCACGATTTGTTGGTAGCTAAAAATTTGATAAAAGCCGCCAAAGAGGCCGGGGTCAGTGCGGTTATCGTAGCAGACCAAGCCGTGATGTTTATGGCTCGCGAAGCCGGATTGGAAGTGCATATTTCTACACAAATCAATATAACGAATTTAGAAACCCTAAAATTTTATGCAACTTTTGCCGATACAATGGTTCTCAGTCGGGAATTGAGTTTGCGTCAAGTAAAATATATCACCGAACAAATAGAAAAACAACAAATCAAAGGTCCTTCGGGACGATTGGTGGAAGTGGAAGTTTTTGGACACGGAGCTTTGTGTATGGCGGTTTCGGGAATGTGTCATATGAGTCTGCATACGTATAATTCCTCTGCAAATAGGGGAGCTTGCAAGCAAAATTGCCGTAAACCTTATTTGGTGATTGATAAAGAATCCGGTGTCGAGTTGGAAATTGATAACGAATATATAATGTCACCCAAAGATTTAATGGTATTGGATTTCTTGGATCAGGTAAAAGATGCCGGAGTAAAAGTTCTAAAAATCGAAGGCAGGGGACGTGCCCCGGAATATGTTGCTACTACCATTAGGGTTTATCGCGAAGCCATTGATTCTTTGTATGACGGAACCTTTACACAAGATAGAATTGAAAAATGGATTAACGATTTGGCAAAAGTTTACAACCGTGGTTTTTGGAGCGGATATTATTTGGGAAGAAAATTGGGCGAATGGACTACTCCCGGCTCTCACGCTACACAAAAAAAGATTTATATCGGCAAAGGTTGGCATTATTATCCCAAAGCCAAAGTGGCGGAATTCAAAGTGGAAGCTTTTGATATTAAAACCGGCGATAAGATTTTAATCACCGGACCAACCACCGGAGTTGTTGAAATGGATATAGAAGAAATGTATGTAAACGATGCCCCCGGATTGTATGCCAAAAAAGGAGATATCGTGTCGATAAAAATCGATAAAAAAATTCGTCCGGCGGATAAATTATACAAATTGGTTTCCAGCCAGCCCCAAGAAAGTTGCGGCGTTGAATTATAAAAAAATT
>JALSTJ010000047.1 GCA_026983815.1 Flavobacteriales bacterium | reverse complement strand
AGCGACTTCTTTTTTTACCTCCGCTACTTTTTGAACTTCTTCAACCGCTTCTTTTTTTACAACTTTTTTGGTCGTCTTTTTAGTCGTTTTTTTAGCTGCCGGTTTTTTGGATTCTTTTACTTCTCCGCCTTTAAAACCTTTGGCTACAATATCTTCTACAATAATTTCAGTAAGATACTGACGATGACCGTTTTTCTTTTTGTATCCTTTTCTTCTTTTTTTCTTGAAAACGATAACTTTATCGCCTTTCAAATGACGAAGGATTTTGGCAGTTACGCCTGCTCCTTCTATAACCGGGGCGCCAATGGTTATTTGTCCGTCATTGTCCAAAAGCAAAACTTTACCAAAACTCACTTGGTCTCCTTCCGCTCCCTTCAAACGATGAACAAAAACTTTTTGGTCTTTATTCACTTTGAATTGTTGCCCTGCTATCTCTACAATTGCATACATAATTAATAGGGTTTATAAATTTTTGAGCTTGCAAATATACAAATTTTTTATTTAATATCCATTTTTTATTTCTTTTTATTACATTTGCCACATCATTTTAAAACATAATTATTTTGCAATGAACAAAAAATATCAAACCTTTCATATAATTTTAAAGCTATACTTGCTTACGCTTGTTATTTTTCTGTTTTTTAGAGTTTTTTTACTTTTAACTCAATTAAAAAACATCGATTTTCAACAAGAAATTTCTCAACTGCCCCGAATGTTTTTTACCGGTTTTCGTTTTGATACATTGGTGATAAGTTTTAGCTTAATAATTCCATTTATATTGCTTATTATCAACGATTTATACAATAAAAAATCATTCAAAAAAATAGCTTTTATTTGGACTTTTGTCGCTTTTTCCATAATTTTTATGCTAACCGCCGCCAATATTGTTTATTACAACAAATTTTCCAAATTCATCGATATGCAAGCCCTTCAATGGTTGGATGATCCGCTTACGGTTTTGGGAATGATTTTTCAGCAATTTTCTTTTGCGTATATGATACCGGTTTTTATATTGATAGATTGGATTTTTTATAAATTATTAAAACGAATTTTTTACCAAACGAACGGAATTTATATTCAATCCCCTAAAAAATTCGGAGCTTATTTCTTTATAAGCATTCTACTGATGTTTTTGGGAATGCGCGGCGCCATCAAAGGACATCCGTTGCGCACCGAAGACGCTTTTCTTTTTACCAATTTGACCTTAAACAAATCTGCACAAAATCCGTTTTTCGTTTTTGAAAAAAGCTTGGAAAGAAAGGTTAAATACGATTTGCACCCGTTACGACTAATGAACGACAGCCTCGCAATTGAAAATCTCAAAAAATATCTTGAAGTCAAAAATTCTTTTTATAAAAATCCCATTGCCCGAAAAATCATCAACGACAGCACTTATTCAAAATCCCAAAAACCCAAAAATGTTGTTTTGGTTTTTATGGAAAGTTTGGGGGCTTGGAAAATGAAAACTTTCGGTGACAAAGAAAATCGTAGTCCTTTTGTCGATAGTTTATTTCATCATTCATTGGCTTTTTCCAATATGTATAGTTCGGGCATACATACTTATGTTGGAATGTATTCTACAAATTTCGGATATCCTCCTATTTTCGACAGGCATCCGATGAAAGATATCCCCGTTAAACAATATTACGGAATTCCTCAAATATTGAAAAAAAACGGCTACCAAACCGCATTTTTTATGCCGGGTGGATGGCATTTTGACAATGCCGGCGAATTTTTTATGCACAATGCTTATGATTTGATATTTTTTGAAAATTACTATTCCAAAGATTCCATCAAAAATATCTGGGGAGTTGATGACCATTTTTTATTCAATTTTGCTTTAAAAAAGATAGATGAAATGGACAAGAAAAACAAGCCGTTTTTGGCTACAATACTTACCATTTCGGATCATGCGCCTTTTTATATTCCCGATTTTATCAAAGGAGAAACCGAAAAAATAAGAGCTTCAAAATTTGCCGATTGGGCAAGAAAAGAATTTTTCAAAGAAGCCAAGAAAAAACCTTGGTTCGAAAATACAATATTTGTTTTCTTTGGCGACCACGGACAAACCCACCGTATGGTTTATGAAATTCCTCTGACTTATGTGCATATTCCTCTGATTATTTATAACGATAGTATCCGTCCGGAAATAAAAAACAACTTGACTTCGCAATTGGATATTATGCCTATTTTAATGAAAATTTTAAATATCAATTACATTAATAATACCTTGGGAAAAAATACTCTTGAAAATCCACGCAAATATGTCATTTTTGATTTTGATAAATACTATGGAATTTTGGACGATGAATTTATGCTGACCATTGACAAAGAAAAAACACGCAATTTGTATAAATACAAAACCCAAGATACCAAAAATTATTTATCCGAATATCCCGAAAAAGCCAAAGAAATGGAAACCTATCTCAAATCCCACCTGCAAGGAACCATTCATATTTTGAATAAAGATTTACAAGGTGAAAAAGGGATTGAAAAACTTCAAGGAAGCAATACCGAATAATAATGAAAATGATAATCGGGTGTTTCTTCCGGATAAAAAATATGATATAAATCCGCCAACACCCAATCGGGATGCATACCTGCCGTTTCAAAATATATCAACCCGCCATTTGGACCTTTGGACAAATTATAAGTATAGATTTTATCATTTTTAAAGGAAGGAAAATGAACGGCTTGCGGTATGTTCTTTGCCAAAGTTTGTTTGGAAACGATGCCGCCCGGATTTAACCAAATATCCGCTCGATTCAACTTCAACAAAACATTTTCAAAATTCAAATGCATACTTCCTTGTTTTCGGTTTTCTTCCCAAACATATTTTCCTCCGGCATCTTTTATTAATTGTGCGGCATAACTTCCACCCCCGGGAACAAACCATTTGTCGCCGAAATTTCCTCCTTGAAACACCAATGGTTTTTTCTTTTTCGTTTGAACTTTTGAGCGAATTACCAAGTAATTTTTCTTTATTTTTTCAAATATCCGGTTTGCTTTTTCATTCGCCCCCAACAAAACTCCAAAAACTTTGATCCATTCCGCCTTTCCAAGCGGGGAACTTTCCATCCAATCGGCATTATACAAAATCGGGAGATGATGTTTGCTAAAAAATTCATATTTTTTTTGGTCGGTTCCACCGGAAAAAGCCATAATCATATCGGGCTGCAACGCCATTGTTTTTTCTATATTTAATCCGTTTCCGTTGCCGATATCCAAAAGTTTTCCTTCTTTGGTACGTTTTCTAAAAATTTTCGATGAAATATAACGTGTATTGGGAAAAGCAATCAAACGTTCTGCTTGTCCAAGCATTTCCAAAGGTGCCAAATGCGTAGTGGAAGTAACCACCAAACGTTTTACGGGGATTTTTATCAACGGATACTTTTTTAAACTATCGGGAATAGCATCGGGAGTTGGGCTCAAAACATAAGTAAAATTTTGAGCGCCCGGCCAAGGTTCTTTGATTTCCAATAAATAAAATTTCGGATACGAATGTATATGAAAATGGGTAGCAAATTCTTCTTTATTTGTAACTTCTTCTTGTGTTTTTTGATTTTTACAAGAAACCAATAAAATCAATAGTAGAAATAAAAAAGATATTTTTCTTACCATCATTTTTTTGGAAATTTCATTCGATAACTTACATTGACTTTTCCTTTGCTGATATTTTCCAATTTTCGTTTGAGCAAACGTTTTTTGATGGGGCTCAATCGGTCTGTAAACAAAATTCCTTCGATATGATCGTATTCGTGTTGAATAACTCTTGCCAAAAGTCCATCGATTTCTTCGGTGTGTTTATTGAAATCGCGGTCATAATATTCTATTGTTATTTTTTCTTTTCGTTTGACATCTTCATTGATCCCGGGAATACTCAGACAACCTTCGGTAAAACTCCATTCTTTTCCGGTTTCTTCCAAAATTTTGGCATTGATAAACACACGTTTTCCTTTGAGTTGTTCTTTTTCTTGTTCGCTTACGCCTTCCAAATTTCCGAAAGGTTCGGCATCCACCACAAACAAACGTATGGATTTATCGATTTGCGGTGCAGCCAACCCTACTCCTTCGGAAGCATACATCGTTTCGAACATATCGTCTATGAGTTTTTGCAACGCCGGATAATCCTTATCGATTGCTTTTCCTTTTTTTCTCAACACGGGCATTCCATAAGCCACAACTGGTAATTTCATTCGTGTAATAATTTTTTTATTCAACAACTATTATTTTTTATTTTTTTAACCGCAAAGACGCAAAGGTCGTAAAGAATTTTTTATTATTTATCAATCCTGTCCTAAATAAATTTTTTTACTTTTTCCATCGATGAAAAAGTAAAAAAATCCCGATAGCTATCGGGGCTAGGCTGACGAGTATTTTTCTAATTTTTTTGTTCATTTCACTAAACTGTCTGAACTCGGTTGAATATTTTTTATAAAGAGAACATTAACCTAACCTCAAACAGCAGACAGTTTTACGTTTCATTCACTTCAAATTTTACGAAAAATCCTCG
>JALSTJ010000046.1 GCA_026983815.1 Flavobacteriales bacterium | reverse complement strand
CTTTAATACCAATGCACAACAAAACACATCTGATGCTACAATAGAAAAGAATCTAACCGGAATTCAATTGGGCTTTATAGGGGTTTGGGCGTATAATGAAGCTCGTTTAACCGACCAATTGGCTTTACGAACCGAATTGGGTTTAAGTTTGGGCGTTTCGTGGCGTTACGGTTATGATCCGGATTATGGCTTAGCCCCACGGATAGCTCTTGCGCCGAGATATTATTATAACCTATCCAATCGCTTGGAAAAATCCAAAAATATCTCAAAAAATTCGGGAAATTTTATTTCTTTGCCTGTAATTTATGTTCCGGATTTGTTGGTTTGGAAATCAAATGAACAGACATATATAATAAATCAAATGATAATTGCTCCTACGTGGGGTATCCGAAGGGTTTATAATCATTTTGAATTTGAATCGGGGATAGGACTGGGTATTATTCATTATTTTCCTACGCGTGAAGTTTTTACAGGACATCTTACCCAAACTTATTTGAATATTGTATTGAGTATCGGATATTCTTTTTAGAAATTTTAAATTAAGCGATTTTATTCCCTATCAAATTTTATTAAGAATATTCAAAGTTTTTATATATCAAAATTATTTGGTATTTGCAGATTTAGCCTGAATAATATATATTCTATTTGGGATGGGTGTTTTTATTTTGTAAATTTCACAATTAAAAACCAATCAGGTGAGTTTTCCTAAAAATAAACAATATTATAAATTCTGTTTCTACGGATTTTTGAAAAATTTGCGTTTTTTCGATGCATTTTTCTTGCTATATCTCAAATCCAAAGGTATCTCATATACCGAAATCGGGAGTTTGTATGCCATACGAGAAATTTTGACTTACTTTATGGAAGTTCCTACCGGAATTATTGCCGACTTATATGGCAGAAAAAATGCTTTGGCGGGTTCTTTTTTGGCTTATATCTTGTCTTTTTATCTGTTTTATATCGGAAATTCTTACGGGATTTTTTTACTCGCTTTTATTCTTTACGGCATTGGCGATGCTTTTCGTTCGGGAACGCATAAGGCAATGATTATGGATTATTTGAAACGAAATAATCTTTTTGACCAAAAAATCAACTATTACGGACATACACGCGCTTGTTCACAACGCGGTTCGGCGATATCGTCGTTATTAGCCGGTTTGATCGTTTTCTATTCGGGGAATTATGAGCAAATATTCTTGCTTTCCATTGTGCCTTATATTTTGGATTTCTTTTTGATACTTTCTTATCCCGCTTATTTAAATAAAGTAGCGGACAAAAAAGAACGAAATTTTTTTATGGCTTTTAAAAATCTTTGGTCGGTTATAAAAAATCCCAAAGTATTCGGTATAATGCATTCGAGTGCGGTGCATACGGCTTTTATGAAGTCGGTGAAGGATTATATACAATTTTTAATGAAAATGTTGGCACTTTCTCTTCCGTTTTTGTTGTGGATGAACGAACAAAAACGCGAAGCCCTTTGGATAGGCTTTTTGTATTTTGTCATTTATTTGATGACTTCTTTTGCATCGTCCAAAGCAGGATTTTTAGCCAAGAAATATGCAAATATTGCGATGGTCAGTTTGTTTATCGGGTTTCTGTTCGGGATATTGTCAGGTGTTTTGCAGTTGAATAAATTTTATATTTGGGCATTCGTGTTTTTCGTAGGAATTTATATCATCGAAAATATACGCAAACCCATACTCACGGGATATTTGGCAGAAGCGGTTCCACAGCAATATATGGCTTCGGTTTTATCGGCTCAAAATCTATATAAAACCTTGCTTACAGCCATATTTTCTTTGATTTTCGGTGGGTTGGCGGATTATAAAGATGTGGGGTTTGCTTTGTTGGTTTTGAGTTTGATTTTGTTGTTTATTAATGTATTTATTATATTTCGGTTAAATTTGCTGAATAAACTGAGAAAATAATGAAAATTAAACAACTCCTTCAAGCAATCGAAAATATCATTCCGCTGCATTATGCCGAAGATTTTGACAATACCGGATTGTTGGTCGGCAACCCCGAACAGGAAATTTCGGGTGTATTGATTTCGCACGACACTACTGAAAAAGTGGTAGAAGAAGCAATATCGAAAAAGATGAATTTAATTGTGAGTTTTCATCCGATAATTTTTAAAGGATTAAAATCGCTTACCGGAAAAAATTACGTAGAGCGTGTGGTGATGAAAGCCATAAAAAACGATATTGCCATTTATGCCGTGCATACGGCTTTGGATAATCAATACTTTGGTGTAAGCGGGATTTTGGCTGATCAATTGAATTTGAAAAATCAAAAAGTTCTATTGCCGCAAGCCAAAACTTTGCGACAATTGGTAACCTACGCTCCGCTTGCCGATGCAGAAAAAGTCAGGCAGGCACTTTTTGATGCAGGAGCGGGAAAAATAGGAAAATATGACGAATGCAGTTTTAACGTCAAAGGAATCGGGACTTATAAACCCTTAGAAGGTGCCGAGCCGTATATCGGGGAAATCGGGAAAAGACAAGAAGAATCCGAAGAACGTATCAGTGTGATTTTTCCCAAACATTTGCAAAGGAAAATTTTGAAATCTTTGTTTGAAAATCATCCGTATGAAGAAGTGGCTTATGAAGTTTTTGAGTTGATGAATGACAATCAGGAAATAGGTTTGGGAATTATCGGTGAATTGGAAAATCCCGTGGATGAACGGGAATATTTGGAATTTTTAAAGAAAAAATTGAATTTAAAATGTATCCGTTATTCGTCTTTGAGACAAAAACCGATAAAAAAAGTAGCTGTTTTGGGTGGTTCGGGAGCTTTTGCCATTGAAGCGGCAAAGTCGTCAGGAGCAGATATTTATATTACTTCCGACATCAAATATCACGAGTTTTATCAAGGAGATAACCGAATGATAATTGCCGATATCGGTCATTTTGAAAGTGAACAATTTACAAAATCATTTTTATTTGAGCAACTTACAAAAAAAATTCGTAATTTTGCAGTTGCTTTATCGGAGACAAATACTAATCCAATCAATTATTTATAAAAATGGCAAAAACAAAAGAACTTACCGTAGAAGATAAATTAAGAGCACTTTATGATTTACAATTAATCGATTCCAAAATCGATGAGATAAAATTTACAAGAGGCGAACTTCCATTGGAAATAGAAGATATGGAAGATGAAATACAAGGATTGCATACCCGTAAACAAAAAATTCTGGACCGTATTGCGCAATTTGAAGATGAAATAAGCAAAAGACAATTGGCTTCCGAAGAATCCGTTCGATTAATCGCAAGATATGAAGAACAGCAAAAAAATGTTCGGAATAATCGTGAATTTGAAGCTTTGAGCAAGGAAATTGAATATCAGGAATTGGAAATTCAATTGGCAGACAAAAAAATAAAAAAAGCCAAAGAAGAAATTGAAAAACTCAATAAGCAAATTGAAGGTTATACACAAACCGACGACGACGGTAATGAAACCAAAATCAAAGGAATTGACGAAATTATAACCGAGAAAGAAGAAAATTTGCAACACAAAAAAGATGAATTGGCTGAAATGATGAAAGAAACTGAAAAACAAGAAGAAGCTTTGCGAAACAGAGCCGAAGAATTGCGTCAAAGCATTGAGCCGGTGCTATTGAAAGCTTATGACCGTTTACGAAATAATTTTAAAAACGGTTTGGCTGTTGTTTCTATTGAAAGAGGAGCTTCGGGAGGTTCTTATTTTACCATTCCCGTGCAACAACAACTGGAAATCAGAGAACGCAATAGAATTGTAGTGGACGAACACAGCGGACGTATTTTGGTGGATGGAGATTTGGCACGTGAAGAAAAAGAAAAAATCAATAAATTATTGGAAAATATCTAATCTTTTAAACTATATTTATGGAAATGCCGGATTTTTATTCGGCATTTTTTATTTTTACAATTATGATAGACAAAAATATTCAAAATTATATCGAAAGTTTTTCAAGCGTAGTTCCACAATATTTGCAAGACTTGGAAAAAGAAACTTATCAAAAAACCGTATTGCCGCAAATGATTAGCGGAAGTTATCAAGGACGATTATTAAGTTTGATTTCTCAACTGAAACAACCCGAAAATATTTTGGAAATAGGCACTTTTACCGGTTATGCCACTTTGTGTTTGGCAGAAGGATTACAAGCGAACGGACTTGTCCATACGATTGATATAAATGATGAATTCAGATATTTGCAAGATAAATATTTTGAGATTTCCGGCTATAAAAACCGTATCAAACAATATTTGGGAAATGCCTTGGAACTCATTCCCGAAATGGATTTGTCATTTGATTTGGTTTTTTTGGATGCCGATAAAAAAAATTATCCCGAATATTTGAACATCATCTTGCCGAAAATCAAAAAAGGCGGTATTTTGTTGGCAGACAATGTTTTATGGTATGGAAAAGTTGTCGATACACAAGCTCGTGATGCGGAAACCTCGGGAATAAAAAAGTTTAACGAACAGGTAAAAAATCATCCGGATTTGGAAGGCGTAATTTTGCCTGTAAGAGATGGGATT
>JALSTJ010000045.1 GCA_026983815.1 Flavobacteriales bacterium | reverse complement strand
ACCGATTTGGGTTTGGAAGTAGAAGGAATTGAAAAATTTGAATCCGTAAAAGGAGGTTTAAAAGGAGTAAAAACCGGAAAAGTTTTGGAAGTTTGGAAACATCCGAATGCCGATAAATTATCCGTAACCAAAGTGGATTTTGGAGAAGGAGAACCCGTTCAAATAGTTTGTGGAGCGCCCAATGTAGCAGCCGGTCAGATTGTTCCTGTGGCTACCGTTGGTACCAAATTGTATGACAAAGACGGCAACGAATTTACCATCAAAAAAAGTAAAATCCGGGGGGAGGAAAGTTTCGGAATGATTTGTGCCGAAGATGAATTGGGACTGGGAGATAATCACGATGGAATTATGGTGCTGGAAGACAATACCCCCGTTGGTATAGATTTTAAAGAGCTATTGGAAATTGAAGAAGACGAAGTTTTTGAAATCGGGCTGACACCCAACCGTTCCGATGCTATGAGCCATTGGGGAGTTGCTCGGGATTTAAAAGCCGGACTGAGTTTTATTGGTGAAAAAATAAAATATAATACACCTTCGGTTTCACAATTCAATATCGATGCAAAAATCAGACCCATCACCGTCGAAATTGAAGATTTGAAAAAATGTCCCAGATATGTCGGAATTACAATAAAAGATATAAAAGTAAAAGCTTCTCCGCAATGGATACAAAATCGTTTGAAATCCATTGGTTTAAAACCCATAAATAATATTGTAGATATTACCAATTATGTAATGCACGAATTGGGGCAACCGCTTCATGCTTTTGATGCCGATAAAATTCACGGACATAAAATAATTGTCAAAAACGCTGAACCCGGAGAAAAAATAATTACACTCGATGGGGTTGAACGAGAATTGCATCCCGAAGACCTGATTATTTACAATGAAAAAGAACCTATGGTCATTGCGGGAGTTTACGGAGGTATTCATTCGGGGGTTACCGATGATACGACCGATGTATTTTTGGAAGCAGCTTATTTTGATCCGGTTACAATCAGAAAAACAGCCAAAAGACACGGACTCAATACCGATTCATCTTTTAGATTTGAAAGAGGAATTGACCCGGAAAGTGTTATTTATGCACTTAAACGTGCAGCTATTCTAATTAAAGAATATGCCGATGCAAAAGTAGTAACCGATATCATCGATATTTATCCCAATAAAATTCAACCCAAACAAGTCTATATCCAATACGGATATATCGATTCTATTATTGGAAATAAAATTGATAAAGATATTATAAAAAATATTTTGGCATCCTTGGAAATCCAAATAAATTCGGAAACCGACCAGGGATTGAATCTTATCATTCCCGCTTACCGCACAGATGTTACCCGACCTGCTGATGTTGTAGAGGAAATATTGAGAGTTTACGGATATAATAATGTTAAATTTAGCAATAAAATTAATGCCAGCATAGAAGATTCCGACAAATTTGCTTCTTATAAAATTGAAAACATCATTGCCGAAACTTTACGAAGCAAGGGATTTACTGAAATTATGTCCAATTCGCTTACTACACCGAAATATGCCGAATTATCCAAAAATATTGACGAAAACACCCAAGTTCAAATATTAAATCCGCTCAGTCAGGATTTATCCGTTTTACGT
Source organism: Flavobacteriales bacterium (assembly GCA_026983815.1). Classification (GTDB taxonomy): domain Bacteria; phylum Bacteroidota; class Bacteroidia; order Flavobacteriales; family Flavobacteriaceae; genus JALSPZ01. The sequence goes on along the minus strand of JALSTJ010000045.1, from coordinate 2,943 downwards.
CAATCCCTTTTATTCAGTGGATTGGAAACTATCAAGTATAATCTCAATCGCAAGAAAAATAACCTGAAATTATTTGAACACGGAAAAATTTATAACAAATATGGAGAAGGAAAATATGTAGAAGATAAACGTATGGGAATCTTTCTAACCGGAGAATATCAATCCACCCATTGGCAAAATCCGGCTCAAAAAACCAATTTCTATCATCTCAAAGGAATATCCGAAGCACTTTTGGAAAGATTCGGAATTGATTCATTCAAAATAAAACCGGGAAAAAATAAAGATCTCAATGAATCCATTCAATTGATTTATGAGAAAAAAGTATTGATTGAATTGGGAAAGGTATCCAAAAATATTTTAAAACATTTCGGAATCTCACAAGACGTATATTTTGCCGAAATCTATTGGGAAAATCTTTTGCATACACTTCCGCAAACCACACAAATAAAATATGTGGAAATCCCGAAATTTCCAGCTGTCAAACGAGATTTGGCTTTGGTCGTTGATCAAAATATCCGTTTCAAAGATTTCTATGATGTGGCTTATGATACCGAAAGAAAAATTTTGGTAGGTGTCGATTTGTTTGATGTGTATGAAGGAGATAAAATCGAAAAAGGCAAAAAATCCTATGCGTTGAGTTTTGTATTGCAAGACAAAAACAAAACCTTGAACGATAAAATTATCGATAAGACGATGAACAAATTATTAAAAGCTTTTGAAACCAAGCTTCAAGCCCAATTGAGAAATTAAACAAAATAAAGCGGTTGTTCGACCGCTTTTTTGTTTTATGAAAAAATAGAATTAACTTTGAGGCAAGTTAAATAATTTATGTGGCTTTCCAGAAATTCTTTACGAGGTAAAATCTTTCTTTCAATGTTATTGCTAACCATAATGGCATTAGTAATGATATTGATTGTTACGGTTTTACAATATCGTGAAGAGGCCGAAGACTATCACAAAAAACGACTCTTACGAAAAGAACGTGCCGTTAAAACCCAGATAGAAAGCATATTGAACAATACCACTTATGAAATAAAACCCGAAAAACTTCCTTATATATTTAAAGAAAATAACAATATCAGCGAACTTTCCAAAATTCATAAAATGCCCATCAATATTTATGATTTAAACGGAAAATTATTGGTCAGTTCCAGAAAATTTTTTGGTGATAAAAAAAGAGATTCACTTCGTGAGATGCCCGATTCCATCATCAATAAAATCGATAGTAGTCCCGAAAAGAGATTTGTAATAGTAAAGAAAAACAATATGGGAGAATACCAGTCGTCATATAGTTATATTTATGATCATAGATTTAAACCCATCGCTGTTTTGAACCTTCCCTATTTGGCCGATAGCTCGTTTTATAAAGACGAATTGAGAGAGTTTCTAAAAAATTTAGGGAGAATTTACATCATCTTGTTTTTAATGGCAACCGTTATCTCCTATTTTTTATCCAGATATATCACCAAATCATTGAAAACCATCAATCAAATGTTACAAAAAACTTCGTTGGAAGGTAAAAAAGCAAAAATTACCGTTGAAAATCCAAACGAAGAAATCAACCAATTGGTAAAAACTTATAACGAAATGGTGGATAAATTGGAAGAAAGTGCCAAAAAATTAGCCCAAACCGAACGTGAACAAGCTTGGAGAGAAGTTGCCAAACAAGTAGCCCACGAAATAAAAAATCCGCTGACTCCAATGCGACTCAATATTCAAAGTTTTCAGATGACTTTTGACCCGAATGATCCGCAAATTAAAACCAAATTTAATGAATTTAGCAAGATGCTTATCGAACAAATCGATTTAATGAGCAATATTGCCACCGGATTTTCCAATTTTGCCCGATTGCCACAAGCTCAGATAAAACCGCATAATCTAACGGAAGTCATCAACAATGCGCTGTTGCTTTTTGACCCGAAAAAAATCAGTTTTTCTGCTGCATCAGACAATATTTATTTTGATTTTGACAAAGAACAAATTATGCGTGTGATAACCAATTTGGTGGAAAACGCACTGCAAGCTATTCCGGAAGACCGTGAAGCCCAAATCGAAGTAAAATTATTTGAAAATCAAGATAAGATTTTTATAAAAATAAAAGATAACGGCACGGGAATTCCTGATGATATTAAAAATCATATTTTTGAACCCAAATTTACAACCAAAAGCAGTGGTATGGGATTGGGATTGGCAATCGTTAAAAAAATTATTGAAAATCATCAAGGAAAAATATATTTTAAAACCGAATTAAATCAAGGAACTGAATTTACCATAGAATTTAATAAACCTAAAAAATAAAATTATGGAATATCAAAATATAATTGTAAAAACAGAAAATCGTATCGGATATATCACGATTAATCGTCCCAAGCAACTCAATGCGCTCAATAAACAAACCATTGAAGAATTGCATTCCGCACTAAAAAAATTCAATAATGACCCTGAGGTTCGGGTGATCATTTTAACCGGAAGCGGAGAAAAAGCTTTTGTAGCCGGAGCTGACATTAAAGAATTTATGAATTTTAATTCGGAACAAGGTCGTGAATTGGCAGCCAAAGGTCAAGAATTGCTGTTTGATTTTATAGAAAACTTGGAAACTCCGGTTATTGCTGCTGTAAACGGATTTGCCTTAGGCGGCGGATTGGAATTGGCATTGGCATCCCATATACGAATTGCTTCCGAAAATGCAAAAGTAGGATTACCCGAAGTTTCTTTGGGTGTAATTCCCGGCTATGGAGGAACGCAACGTTTGGCACAAATCGTAGGGAAAGGTAGAGCTATGGAAATGATTTTAACCGCCGAGATGAAAGATGCCAAAACAGCCCTTGAATACGGAATTTTTACCCAAGTTGTTCCATTGGAAAATCTGATGGAAACCGCACGGAAAACAGCATCGAAAATCTTGAAAAATTCTCCAAAAGCCATTTCATTTGCCATTCAAGC
>JALSTJ010000044.1 GCA_026983815.1 Flavobacteriales bacterium | reverse complement strand
ATCAAAAAGACTAGAAATCGTAAAAGAATCCAACGCTATACATTCTAGAATCGTCATTTCCCAGTGTATATAAAAAACTTATATGAGAGACAGGATTGGCATCTACTCGAAAATCCAAATTAAAACATGGACCTTGGATGGCTTCATAAGGAGGTTCATCAGAAACAACATTACTATAATTATATCCAGCCCCAAAAGATATTCCCGTAAGAAATATTGAATTTTCTTCTGCATTTAACCCCCAATTGTAATTCAATAAAACTGGTAAAGCATAACTCATACGGGTAGGAAAAGTTTCAGGATAAGCGCCATAAATATACCAGTCACGGGTTCCAATCCCAATTTGTGGACGAATTTCTACAGAAATTGTATTCTCGAAATTAATTTCAACAAAATTGTACCTAGCTATAAAGGTAGCATTAAAGTCATATCCTGTATATTTGGGAGCTTTCATATATTTTCCAGTTACACCTAATGATGAAAAAAATCTTTTATACCCATATTGCGAAAAGGAATTCCAATAAATTCCTAATAGTAAAATTATAAATATTTTCTTTTTCATAAATTTGTCTTTATCGGCAAAATTATAAAAAAAAATAATAATGTTAAAATTTTAATGAATTTCTTTTTTATGTATTAATTTTGTGAGCAGGAGTGATAAATTAATAAAAATTAATTTAGAATTTGCATTTCTTTCAATATATGAAGTAGCATTTTCAATATTATTTATAATATCCTCAATATTATTACCATGTATATAAGGAGACAATTTGGACAATTCAAATTTTGTATCGGAAAAATTCAAATAGTTCAACTGTGGATTCCCATAATTTATCATCAAAGCTTGTCTAAAAACTTCTGAAACGAATTTGAGAAAATATTTTTGTTCTTCCCTTCCAAGTCCAGCCATTTTCTCTGACCAATTGATTAAACCTATAACCGATTTTTTGCTTTTCTTTGCCAAAAAAGCCATTCTCACCCACTCAACAAAAGCTTGCTTATAATCTTCTTCAATAGGTTTTTGAGATAATAATTTTGATACCAAATTCCAATCGCCATTGGATTGATAAGCAATTTTTCTTGCATCATTTGAAGCAATTTTTTTTTCTTTAATTAAATAATCTTCAATAGTTTTATAAGAAATAGGATGAAAATAATGAATTTGGCAACGACTTAATACGGTAGGTAAAATTTGCTCCGGATTTTCAGCTATTAAGATAAATTTGGTATCCTCCGGTGGTTCTTCGAGTATTTTTAATAATTTATTATAAGTTTCTTGATTCATCTTCTCTGCCATCCAAATCACAAAGATTTTATAATCGCCTTCATAAGGTTTTACCAAAGTTTTGTGAATAATATTTTCTGCATCTTTAACCCGAATGGCACCTTGTTGATTCTCTGCTTCCAAATATTTTAGCCAATCATGATAATCTCCATAAGGATTGCTAATAAGGAATTCTCTCCATTGATTTAAAAAAAAAGCACTATCCGGTTTGGAAATTTCTTTCTTGCTAACTGTTGGAAAAACAAAATGCAAATCCGGATGAATGATTTTTTTAATCCTTTTTTCACAATTGACCTTTCCTGAACATAACAATTCATTTGCTAATGCCCAAGCCATTGACAAAGTTCCATAACCCGTATTTCCCGCAAACAATAAAGTATGTGGAATTTTATTTTTTTCTATGATTTTTTGAAAATATTTTTTAAGAAATTCCTGCCCGTAAACCGAATTAAAATTCATAAAAGATTTATAATAATTTTTTCAAACAAATTTACACTATTTTTTATTACCATTATCTATCTATATTATTAAAAAAACACAACATAATATTTTATGTTTTAAAAAATCGATAAATAAACCGATAAAAAAATATATTTTTTATCAAAAAAATAAAAAAACATACTTTAATTTGCATTATCTTTAAAAGCTATTGAAAAACAAAAAGATATAAAAAATATTTCATAGACTTATCCTAAATTTGCATTTAATAAAAAAGCAAGCTAATGAAAAAATATCTATTATTAATTTTTACATTTTTTTTGATATCAAATTTTTATGGTCAAAAAAAACCGAGTATTATTATTACTTCCGAACCGGTTATTAAAGTAAAACCACTATCCGAACGAAAAAGTTTACCCAAACCTAAATATAAAAAAGAGGAAGTAAACAAAAAAAGAAAATCCGGACAAAATATCATTGTCCCCGGAAAGGGTTATCCAAAGGGAATAGATCCTTTATTAAATTATCAAAGAAGTTCCGTCAGACATTCTAACAGAGCTCCTCTTTTAACCTTTCAAGCAGCCAACCAAGGAGCAACTCCCAGTGATCCGACGGGTGCTGTAGGTCCCAATCATTATGTTGTTGCATATAATTCGGCTTTTAAAATTTTTGATAAAAATGGAAACGTGTTGGTTACAGATACTGCTTTGAGCGCTATATTTACAGGAACAAATAATGATGGAGATCCAGTTGTTCTCTATGATAAATTTGCCGATAGATTTTTAATTACCGAATTTGATTTGCCCAATTATCCCAATCCTCCATTTTGGTTAATGATAGCGGTGTCTCAGGGACCTGACCCTGTCAATGACGGATGGTATGTTTATAAATTTCAATTAAATAAAATGCCTGATTATCCCAAATATTCAATTTGGAGTGATGGATATTATGTTACTGCAAATATTTCTTCTCCCCAATCCAATCATGCGGTCTTTGCTATGGATAGAGATAAAATGTTGGCAGGAGATACCACAGCTTCTATGGTGGGATTTTCTTTGCCCAGTGCAAGCACTTCAGGTTTTCATTCTCCCTCAGGATTTAATGTTCTGGGAAATCAACTTCCTCCTTCCGGAAATGCGCCCATTATCTATTTGCAAGATGATTCTTGGTCAGGTGTTGCCAACGATCATTTAAAAATCTGGAACATCAATATGGATTGGAATAACCCTAACAATTCTACAATATCGCAACCACAAATAATTACCACCACTGATTTTAATTCAGTTTTTAACAATGGTGATTTTGACAACCTAATGCAACCCAACGGAACAAAAATAGATGCTTTGCAAGCTACCGTAATGTTCATGACCAATTACAGACGATTTGCCAATTATAATTCAGCTGTTTTAAATTTTGTAGTCAATTCGGATAATGCAGGTAAAGCAGCTATCCGTTGGTATGAACTCAGACAAGACAATGATGGAGATCCTTGGTATATCTATCAAGAAGGAACCTATGCAGACCCCAGCGGACACAACACTTTTGCAGGTTCCATATCTATGGACTCTCAGGGAAATATCGGATTAGGATATACAATTGTAAGCAATACACAAGTCCCCGAACTTCATTATACCGGACGTTACGCAAACGATCCTCTGGGACAAATGACTATTACCCCTGATGTGATTACTCCCGGAGTTCAATCAGATCCTTCCTCCAGATATGGCGATTATGCTCAATTAACAGTAGATCCTACTGATGATAAGACTTTTTGGTTTATCAGTGAATTTTTCAAAAACAACCGAAGAGTTGATCAAGTGGGCGTTTTTAAATTGGCATCAAACTTTCCTAATGATGTTGGTGTTACGGCTATTAATGCTCCTGTTTCAGGTTCTTTAACCTCAAATGAAACAGTTTCTATACAAATTTTCAATTACGGAACGCAAGCCCAAAGCAATTTTCCCGTTCAATATAAAATAGATAATGGTAGTTGGGTTACGGAAAACTTTACCGGAACCATTCAACCCGGAGCGAGTGCTGCTTTTTCTTTTTCTACTACTGCCAATTTATCAAATGTAGGACAAACTTATAACATTACGGCTAGAACCAACCTCAACAATGATCAAGACACAAACAATGATGCCGTTTCTTCAGACGTTACCAATCTGTATCCCAAAGATGTAGGAATTACTGCTATAGTTGCTCCTGTATCCTCTACTGATTTATCTAATTCAGAAGCCATTACTGTAACTATTAAAAACTTTGGAGCAGATACACAATCCAATATCCCGGTACAATTTATTCTGGATGGAAATTCTCCTGTCAGTGAAACCTATGTCGGTAACATAACATCAGGACAAGAAGTGAATTATACATTTGTAACGCATGGAGATTTTTCTGCAATAGGAAATCACCAATTATCTGTAGCTACCGTATTAGCTGGAGATCAAGTCTCTTCAAATGATCAATTTTCAACAGTGATTACTAAAAGTCTATGTCAGCCATCCGGAAACTGTTCTTTTGGCGATGAAATTGCAAATATCCAATTTGCCAATTTAAATAATTCATCAACTTGCAATGGTTCTGCTTATAATGATTTTACCAATATGACTGCAGAATTAATTCAAGGAAATACTTACGATTTAACTATCACGGTAAATTATAGTCAGGAACATGTAACAGCTTGGGTAGATTTTAACGATAATTTTGTTTTTGAAAATAACGAAAAAATTATTGATGATTTTGAAATGGGAGCATCAGGTTCCGGCGCCCATTCATATACCGAAACCTTAAATACTACGCTACCTTCTCCTATGCCATTAGGACAACATATCATGCGAATAAGAA
>JALSTJ010000043.1 GCA_026983815.1 Flavobacteriales bacterium | reverse complement strand
TCTTCATCAAGGAGAAATTTGGTATAGGATTATCCTTTAGAGAAGGAGACAGTTTTTCCGGTTTATTGCAATACTATTTCAGTCCCCAATTCAGGCTAGGTTATGCTTATGATTTTACGACGACAGAGTTGCGCAAGTACAATAGTGGTACACATGAATTGATGTTGGGTTATGATTTATTTTATGTAGATAATAAGCGAATCCGTTCTCCGAGATTTTTTTAAAAAATAACACACACAAATTAAAAAAGCGTCTTCAAAAGACGCTTTTTTGTTAAGAATACAATAGAAGTTTAAAGGATAATACCACAATTACACTACTGATAATAATCCTGACAATTTTTTCATCGACTTTAACAGACCAACGGCTGGTTATCCAAGCTCCGACGGATGTACCTATGGCAATGGCAAAACCCGCTTCCCAATTAACAAACCCTTTTTCATAAAACATATACAAAGTGGGTAGGGTAATAAATAAAACAATCAATGCTTTTACACTATTGGCTTGTGCCAATGAAAAATGATTGACCAATAAACCCGAAAGTATAATCAAAAACCCCATACCGGCTTGAATAAAACCACCATATAATCCGATTAAAAAATATACAGGAATACTTATATATAACCATTTATTTTGAATTCGGTATTGTTTGTATTGTTTTTTTAATCGGGATTGCACCAATATCAAAACCGCTATCATTAACATTACAAAAGCAAGAAATTTCGTAAGATTTTTAGCGGAAACCTGTAAACTCAACCAAGATCCTAAAATTCCTCCTACTGTTGCCGATAATGCAACGTAGAGATTAAACGGGAATAAGAAAACACCTTTGCTTTTAAATCCGGCCAATGAAAAAATTCCTTGCCCGACAAAACCCACACGACTGGTTCCGATTGCCATATGTATAGGCATTCCCATAAAAACCAATGTCGGATATAGAATTGATGAGCCCCCACCGGCAATTGTATTGATAAATCCAACCAATGCCCCGATTAAAATTAATATTAAATCTTGCCAAATTTCCACCGGATTATTTTTTTCTAAAATATATTTCAATGGGAACCCCTTTAAAATCAAAATTTTCACGCAATCTATTTTCCAAATACCTTTTGTAAGGTTCTTTGATGTATTGCGGTAAATTGGCAAAAAAAGCAAATTTCGGACTATGCGTTGGTAATTGTGTAGCAAATTTAATCTTGATATATTTTCCTTTATAAGCCGGTGGGGGATTTTTTTGAATCAAAGGCAACATTATTTCGTTTAATTTACTGGTTTTAATTTTTCGTTTGCGATTCTCATAGACTTTCATCGCTTCTTCGATTGCCTTAAAAATTCTTTGCTTATTTTTAGCTGACATAAATATAATCGGGACATCATCAAAAGGAGCAATTTGTTTTTTGATATGTTCTATAAATTCTTTTGCCGTATGTGTATCTTTATTCACTAAATCCCATTTATTTACCAAAATAACAATCCCTTTATTATTTTTTTTTGCCAAATCGAAAATTTTTTGGTCTTGACTTTCAAAACCGCGTGTGGCATCAACAATCAAAAAAACAACATCCGAATTTTCAATAGCCCGGATGGCTCGCATAACCGAATAAAATTCAATATCTTCTTTTACTTTGTTTTTTCTGCGAATTCCTGCTGTATCTATCAAATCAAATTCTTGGTTAAACTTATTATAACGTGTAGCAATGGTATCTCTGGGTGTCCCCGCAATATCCGTAACGATATTTCTCTCTTTTCCAAGCAAAGCATTTATGAATGTAGATTTACCGGCATTCGGTCGTCCTGCCACAGTAAATTTCGGGATATTTTCATCTGGATTTGTCTCTGTTTCTTCTTCGGGTAATGCTTTGACCACTTCATCCAACAGATCACCTGTTCCACTTCCATTGATAGCGGAAATCGGAAAAATTTCACCCAAACCGAAATTATAAAAAACCAATGCATCGTTTTGGTGTTTGGAGCTATCTACTTTGTTCACTACAACAAAAACAGGTTTTTGAGTTTTGCGTAGAAGGTCGGTAACTTCTTCGTCCAAAGGATGAATGCCTTCTTGTGCATCTACAACAAAAAGAATGGCATCGGCTTCATCAATGGCTAATTCCACTTGTTTTCTGATTTCATCTTCAAAAATATCATCTGAACCTTTGACATAGCCTCCCGTATCAATTAGTGTAAATTCTTTTCCGTTCCATTCGGATTTACCGTAATGGCGATCACGTGTTACCCCGCTTTCGTCATCGACAATGGCTTGTCTTTGTCCGGTTAGACGATTAAATAATTGAGATTTTCCTACATTAGGTCTTCCTACTATCGCTACTATATTTCCCATCTTTGTTTTTTTGCAAATTTAGTTTAAAAATTAATGAATAAAAAAATCCGGATCATCCGGATTTTTAAACCAATCAATTTCAAATGAATTGTCAATATTTATTTGGATTGTTGATGAAATTTATTTATTCCTTCCATCAACCATTTATAATATTCATCTATCTCAGGAGTATATCCAACGGGTTCATTGAGCTTTTCTTCTTTATGATTGAGTAAAACATAATAAGGTTGCGAATTGTTTTTGAATACATAAGTTTCCATTTCACTCCATTTGTCTCCAATGGTTTCGATATCTTTTCCCGAAAATTTGGATACGTATTGCTTGTCTTTTGGTAATTTGGTTCGTTCATCGACATAAAGAGATACCAAGACGACTTTATTTTTCAAAATAGGTAATATTTCGGGTTTACTCCATACGTTTTCTTCCATCAAACGACAGTTTTGACAAGCACGTCCTGTAAAATCCAACATCAAGGGTTTGCCGGTTTTTTTGGCATAGGCGAGTGCCTTATCGTAATCATTTTCAAAAACAATGATATTATTTGGACCATATTCGGCTCCTTCGGGCAGAATTTCCTTAGTGTCGGCAGAAATATTTTTTTGTGTATTTCCTACACCATAAGGAGATTCGGCATATTTCATTGGCGGAGGAAAACCGCTGATGATGCTTAATGGAGCCCCCCAAAGTCCGGGAAGTAAATAAATTCCGAAAGTAAGGGAAGCCAAACCCAATAAAAATCTAAATACGCCGATACGTTCAACCGGCATATCGTGAGATAAAGTGAGTTTTCCAAACAGATACATTGCCATTGTAAGACTAATGGCAATCCAAATGGCAATAAACATCTCACGATGTAGGAAATGCCATTGATTGACTAAATCGGCATTTGATAAGAATTTGAAAGCAAATGCCAACTCTATAAACCCAAAGATAACTTTAACCGAGTTAAGCCAAGCGCCTGATTGCGGAAGTTTGTGTAATAACGAAGGAACAAATGCCAATACACCGAAGGGAAGGGCTATTCCCAAGCCAAATCCTAACATAGCAATCGTTAATAGCGTAGGACCACCATCGGTTGAGAGTACATTTCCGAGTATCAATCCCAATGCGGGTCCTGTACAAGAAAATGATACAATGACAAGAGTTAAAGCCATAAAAAATCCGGCTAAAATTCCGCCTTTACTCGATTGTTTATCGGCTGAACTCACCCAAGAGTTTGGTATAATTCTTACGGGATCTAATTTTTCTATACCAAATAAATTCAATGCAAATATGAAAAAGATGAGAAAGAAAAATAAGTTGACATAAGTATTTGTCGAAAAATTATTAAAAATACTAGAATCTAAATTTTTTAGTAAATGAAAAGGTAAACTTATCAGTACATAAATCAATACGATGGAAAAAGCATAAACCAAAGCATTAAATTTTCCAGAACTTCCTTTTTCACTTTGTTTGGTAAAAAAGCTTATGGTCAAAGGTATCATAGGAAACACACAAGGCGTTAGCAAAACTACCAAACCTGCTAGAAAAGTCCACCAGAATACTTTCCAAGGGTTCAGTGGTTTTTTCTCCGGTTTTTTATTTGTTTTTTCAGCTTCTTTAATCGATTTTACATTGGCTTCTTTTCCGTCTTTTGTCAGCGGAACAGCAGTGTAATTATCGTCATCTTTGGTTTTATTGTTTAGATTTTCTTTTTGGTTTTTTGATTGTGTAACTTCTTTATTATCAGTGTTTTCTTTATTAATTTTAACTTTATTGTTGTCAGCTTTGTTGTTGCTTTTAACAGAATTGTCTTGTTTATTCGTTTGATGGTCAGAAATCGGTGTTACTTTTCCTTTTTTATCATTTTTTTTTTCAGCAGTAACAAGTTTTGCTTTACTCAAATCAAAAGTAAATTTTTCTTTAACCTGAATACAAGCTTCCTTACAAGTTTGTCCGTACAAAGTAACATTGATTTTTTTTAAATCTTTGTTGAGAACTTTGATGGGTTGAATGAGCTTTGCGTGATGAGAAAAGAATGTTTCCGTAACGCCAAAGATTTTGTTAAACGCTTTGTGTGTATTGATTTCTTTGGCGTGACCGATTACTTCATAATTTCCTTTTTGGTCTTTCCATTTGAATTCTATTGGTAAAGAACCCATAGAGTCATTAAATTGGGAGTATAAATGCCAACCCTCGTCAATATCGGCTTCAAATATTAAGTTGTAAGTATTTTCTCCCGTTTTTTCTACCGAAGTTTTCCAATGTAACGGATTTGTAATGTC
>JALSTJ010000042.1 GCA_026983815.1 Flavobacteriales bacterium | reverse complement strand
CAAAAAAAATTAAAGATAAAACCGGACAGGATTTTTTTAAACACGCATTAAACTCTGCAGGTGTTTTTCGTTTCCCGCAATATCAAATGGATATGATACGCCCCGGATTGGGAATTTTCGGGTATAATTTGGTAAAAAATCCTGATGTAGAACTCAAACCCATTGCACGGTTATTGACCAAAATCAATCAAATCAAATATCTATCTACGGGAGAAAGTGTCGGATATAATCGTAAGTTTATATCCCGAAAACCTGCCAAAATTGCCCTTTTGCCGTTGGGTTATGCCGACGGAATCAGTAGAAAATTGGGCAATGGAAATTGGAAAGTTCATATCAACGGAAAGCAAGCGCCTATTGTGGGAAATGTCAGTATGGATACCATTAGCATAGATGTTTCCGGTATCGATTGTAAACCCGGAGATGAAGTAATCGTTTTTGACAATGAAAAAGATGTTTATCGAATGAGCGAAAAATTGGAAACCATTCCTTATGAAATTATTACATCTATTACGCAAAGAGTGCCGAGGATTGCTAAAAATAACTTCGATTGATTTTTTCAAGTAAAAATTTGCTTTGACATTGGCTCTTTAATTAGCGAGTGATTTTATAATACTGCTTTCAAAAGTGTTTTCGCCGGTCAGTTTGTTCATTATTTAAAAAGCTTTAAGTATTTTTCAAAAACATAAATACGTCCGCGATGCCCGCCGGTAATTTCCCGGATAATTTCCATACGTTCCAGATCGCGTATCAGTTTGTAAACCGATGCCATTGACAGTCCTATTTTTTCAGCGGCACGAACGGGAATCAAAACCGGTTGTTGATAAAGATATTCAATTAGTTTTCGCGCATTTCCTTCACGGGATTTCAGCGTTTTTAATTGTATATCTATTTCTTTTTGCAATTGCAAAATCCCGTCGAAAGTTTTAATGCCTTTTTCGGAAGTTTCGATGATGCCCGTCAGAAAGAATTTCAACCATTGTCCGATGTCATTATGTGTCCGCACACGCATCAGATTGTCGTAGTATAAATTCCGGTGTCTTTCGAAAAAATCGGAAATATAAAGAATCGGTCGTTGCAAAAGTCCGCGACTTACCAAGTAAAGCATAATAAGCAAACGTCCCACCCTGCCGTTGCCGTCCAAAAACGGATGAATGGTTTCAAACTGATAATGGATGATGCCTATTTTCAACAAATCCGGTATCGGGTTTTCGGTATCGTGGGCGAATTTTTCCAAATCGGACATTAAACCGGGAATTTCCGTAGGCGGTGGCGGCACAAAAACGGCATCCGCTATGGTGGCTCCTCCTATCCAATTTTGACTTCGGCGAAATTCTCCCGGATGCTTATGTTTTCCCCGGACGCCTCGGGTGATAATTTTATGTGCCTCTTTTATTAAGCGCGACGAAAAGGGTAATTGATGTAATTGAACAACCGCTTTGTTGATAGCCTCGATATAGTTTTGCACTTCCAGCCAATCGTTTCTTTTTTCGCCGGAGAAATCTTCTTCGGACATAAACACTTCTTCCATTTGTGTTTGTGTGCCTTCGATTTTATTGGATTGTGTGGCTTCTTTGGCTATGTGGGTGCGAATGTATAAGTCAATATCGACATATTTGGAAAACATATCCAAACGTCCCAAACTGCGGTCGGCTTTGCTCAGTAAATTCAATAACTCATTGTCATCAAATATCCACTTACGATTGATGTTTTCCGGAAAAAATGCTTTGTGTGTTCCGGTATAAATATATTTTCCCGATACAAAATGCTTCATTTATTTGGAAATACCGGTTTTTATTTTACAAATATATAAAAAATTAAAATAAGAAATTGTGCTATTTTAAAAAAAGTTAAAATTCTAAAATAAGAAGCCTGTTTATTTTATATTTTGAAAGCCTTATCCGGTTGTTTAAAATCCACTTCTTTGATAGTTCCGTATAAATACTTGTATTTTTGGTTTTTGTTTTCTTTCAAAAATCTTCCGACGATAATATCTCTATGGGTTTCATATTTGTTCGCATAATATTCAAAAACCGTCTCGATATTTTTTTCGGTTACAAGAACGGTACGGATATGCTCAAAGCTTTCGTCATCCAATAAAATTTGAGCGGCAAAATTGTCGGCTTCGGTTTCTTCTTTTGTTTTTTCACGTGTATCGGTGCTTTCCAAAAAAATATTTTTTTTCTTTCCGTGCAAGAGAATATGTCCGATTTCGTGAAATAAGGAAAACCAAAAAATATCGTATTTCTTGTAGCGATCCGTCATTAATATAACCGGATGATCATCCAACCAACGCACGACCCCGTTGACGGGGGAGCCGGGCAAATGTTGTATGAAAACTATTTTCACTCCTGTGGTTTTTAAGGTTTCCTTGATTTGACACAACATATCTTGCGGTTCACCGGTCATTATTTGTTTCAGTGTCGGTAGGACTTCATCCAGTTTGTTTTTATCAAACTCTTTAACTTGAATTTTTTTGGTGACAATTTCTCCGTATCTCAAAAGTGCCGATACGGCATACGGATTTTTATTGTGTTTGAGCGACATACGAAAAAACAAAGGCAATTCGGCTTTCAAATAAATGGCTTCCCAAGCCGTTTTTTTTCCGACATTAAAAAAATTCAAGAGTTCTTGCAATTTTTCTTCGGCATTTCGGGTGGCTTTTACCCATCCCCTTTTGGCCATTTCGGCATAAGGAAATTTTCCTGCCCAATCTTTTGCCTTTTCCAATTCCTGTTTTTGTTTTTGACGCGCCAGGTATTCATCATACCTTTTTTGTTTACGGAGCCAAAAACTTGCAGGAATTTTCAGGACATTTTCAAACAAAACCGCCATTTCGGGCGTAACGGAACTTTTGCCGTTGATAACTGCCGAAATGGTTTTTTCGGGCTTGCCGGTGCGTATGGCAAATTCTTTGGCCGACATACCCGTTTCTTCCAATTTCTCACGAAGTGTTTCTCCGGGATGAAAAGCTGTTTGGGGTTTGTATGGATACATTGTGGTTAATTTTTTAGTGATAATCTTCGATAGATAAAATGGTAATTTCTTTAATTTCCTCGTAAATAAGCATATTATGTTCGTTTACGGGTAAAGGTCTTGTTGCCGGTTCAAAAATGATGCGATAATTTCTACTGACATTACAAGCAAATTTTCCTTTCAAATTTCCTGATAACGGATGATAGTTTCCGGGCAACTCAAATATCTCAGCCATATTTTCCGCAACATATATATCATCCAAACGTTTCAAAATGGCTACCGCGGCAGATTGCCCGTATGCCTTGACCAACTTTTTTTCGTTGCTTACTATTTTTTTAAGCTTTTGTGTTTTAAAAAAAATTTTCATTGCAAAGATACAAAATTTTTATGAACATCAAGTGTTAATAAAAAATATTTTTTACACCACCTTTATTTTTCCCGTAACCACCTCGCTGATAAGCGCTTGTTTATATTCTTCCAACAATTCTATTAATTTTTTTTCTTTTCAATTTTGGCGTTAATACAGGTGATTTCTTTTTATCAAAATCATAGGCATTTTGATTATAAAAATTATATTCAGCTTCTCTATTCAATACCGGATATCTTGCTTCATCGGGTAAATCTTTCACTTTCGGTAGATTTTTTAAAACTTTCTGTTTAGTGTGTTTCAACACGTAATCCAAAAGACGAAGCATTGTCATCGGCAAAATAACCTTCCCGTATTCCGATTGTTTGTAATCACCGCGTAATAAGTTTGCTTCCCGCCAAATCAAATCGGTTGTTTCCTTGAAGTTGTTCATAAATATTATTAATAAAAATTAAAGCCACAATTTATAAAAAATTTGCTTTGATTATCATTTTTCTTTTTAAGTTTGTAATCTCAAATAAATTGATAAAATTATGTTACAAGTAAATGTTATCCGGGAGAGAAAAGATGAGATTGTCCAAGCGATGAAAAAACGTAATTTCGATGCATCGCCATTATTGGAAAAAGCATTGGAATTGGACGCTTTACGCAGAAAAACACAAGCGGAAAATGATAATTTATTGGCGGAAATGAATAAATTATCCAAAGAAATCGGACAATTATATAAATCCGGCGAGCCAAAAAAAGCCGAAATTCTTAAAGCTAAAACTTTACAATTAAAAGAACAAATCAAACAACTTTCCGAAACTTTGGAGCGAGCCAAAATGGAATTGCAAGAAATTCTTTATCAAATTCCGAATATCCCCAACGATTTGGTTCCTTACGGAAAAGATGAAGCGGATAACGAAGTGGTTTTTACTCACGGAGACATTTTCGAAATGGATGATAATGCCTTGCCCCATTGGGAATTGGCAAAAAAATACGACATCATAGATTTTGATTTGGGAAATAAAATAACCGGTGCAGGTTTTCCCGTATATAAAGGCAAAGGAGCAAAATTGCAACGGGCTTTAATCAATTATTTTTTGGATAAAAACGAGGATGCCGGTTATCGTGAAATGCAAGTGCCACATTTGATAAACGAAGCTTCGGGTTACGGAACCGGACAACTTCCCGATAAAGAAGGACAAATGTATGTAGTGGAACGAGACAATTTATACTTAATCCCGACAGCGGAAGTTCCCGTAACCAATTTATATAGAGATGTGATGCTGACCGAAA
>JALSTJ010000041.1 GCA_026983815.1 Flavobacteriales bacterium | reverse complement strand
GAAAAAGCTATTGAAGCATATAAAAATGCTTTGCGAAACAATCCTGCGGACGAAGAGGCACGTTATAATTTGGCATTGGCGATGAAGATGTTAAAAAAACAGCAAAAAAATAACAAGAATAATAAGAACAAAAATAAAAACAAAAATCAGAATAAGAAACAAAATAAAGACCAAAAGAACAAGGATAAAAATAAGCAAAACAAAGACCAAAACAAGAATAAAAAAGATAATAAAAATAAAAAAAATAAAAATAAAAAAGATAATAAAGGAAATAAAAAGAAAGATAATAAACAGCAACAAAACAAACAGAAACAGCAAAATAAACAAGGAAAAGGAGATAAGAAAAAACAAGAGAAAAAGCAAGGACAAAAACCTAAAAGCAAATTATCTCCACAACAAATAAAACAATTGCTTATAGGATTAAAAAACAAAGAAAAGAAAATGCAAAAGAAAATAGCTGTTAAGAAGATGAAAGGAAAGGGAAAACGTAAAAAAACCGATAAGGATTGGTAGAATTTAAATAGATGTTTAGTAGCGTCGGCGTCGCTTTGAGCGACGCCGACGCTTTATTTAGAAAACCGACTTATCTGTTTTTTATGTATTTTTGATAAACAAAAGATTTTAATGTAATGGAACAAAAAAAATTATTAGAAGAAATAAACCGAAAAACCATAAAAAACACTTTGCTTGAAACTTTGGATATCAAATTTACTTCCATTGGAGATAAAACCTTAACGGCACAAATGCCTGTAAACTCAAAAGTGCATCAACCGATGGGTTTATTACACGGTGGAGCAACGGCAGCTTTGGCCGAAACGGTTGGAAGCACGGCTTCATATGTTTTTTTAAACCGTGATGATATAGATGTTCGGGGTATTGAACTTTCCATCAATCATTTACGAAGCAAAAGGGAAGGAACTATTTTTGCCACGGCAAAACCCATTCATTTGGGCAAAACCACTCATCTTTGGGAAATCGTAATTAAAGATGAAAACGATCAATTGATTGCTCATTCCAAATTGACCAATATAGTATTACAAAAGAAAAAATAATTATGAAACTTTCAGCGCAGGTTGATTTTTCCAAAGCATTTGTCATTTATAAATTACCGAATACTTCCATTATTAGAATTATTTATCAATCGGATAACAAGGTTTATGAAGATCCTACTTTGCAACAATCGGGATTTTATTTTTATCCTTATGATGTTTCTCGAAATAAAGCGATAGTTTTTCCATTGGATAAATTAACGATAAAAGAGTATTTGCTCAATAATTTTGCATACGAGAGTAAAACTTTGTCTTATGAAATAGTTGATAAGGATTTGCTTGAAAAAAATCATACGGCAAAAGTCGAGCAAGCCATTGAAGATATTAAGAACGATAAAAATTTGCAAAAGTTGGTTATTTCATCAAAATTTGAAATTATTGCAAGCAAATTTAATTGGGAAAATTCTTTGTTAAACTTAATGCATCATTATGATAATGCCTTGGTTTGGCTTTGGCATCATCCGTCAGTCGGTACTTGGATGGGGGCAACACCGGAGCTTTTGGGTGCTTATGAAAATGATAATTTTCAAACGGTTTCCTTGGCGGGAACTTTGCCTGTAAAACAAGACGAACCTTTGATGTGGTCATCAAAAGAAATTAAAGAACAAGCTTTGGTTACGGAATATATTGAGAATAAATTGAAAAAATTTACCGATGATTATACTATCGGTTCACCCCAAACGATTTTGCAAGGAAATATCGCTCACATTCAAAGTCGTTTTTCGGTTAAAATTTCATCCGATGAATTAAATCATTTGATTTTACAACTACATCCTACGCCTGCGGTTTGCGGTTTGCCTACCGATAGAGCCAAAAAATCCATAAGCCGGATAGAAAATTACGATAGAAAATACTATACCGGATTTTTGGGATTATTAACTCCTGAAAAAGCATTTATGTTTGTCAATCTTAGATGTATGGAGATACAAAGTTTTGATAAAATTAGTATTTATGTAGGAGGAGGGATACTAGAAAATAGCTGTCCGAAAAAAGAATGGCACGAAATTAGTAATAAATCACAAGTATTAATATCCTGTTTAAGTGAATAGAAGAAATTATTTATTATTTTTGTTTAAAAATTAACACCGACAAACATTGGAAATAAAAAAAATATATCTAAAAATCGCAAAATTTTTTAGGAAACTTGCGACCTATTCATCACCGCAATGGGGCGTTTTGCTAATAGATATATTGCTGGTAATCAACTCATTTATTTTATCTTATTTAATACGATATAATTTTGAATTTAAATTCGGGAGCTATGATATACATTATCAAATTCCTTTGATTGCTCTATTGGCTCTCATTAGTTTTTTAATTACGGGTTCTTATAAAGGTATTGTTCGTCATACAGGCTTAAAAGATGCAATAAATGTTACGATTGCAACTTTTATTATGACATTTTTATTACTTATACTTGTTTTTATCAGCAGAAGGTTTGCCGGTTTTCAGTATGCAAATATGCCTTTATCAGTTGTAGGATTTAATTTTTTTGTCAGCACGGTTTTATTAATCGGAAGTAGGATTATTTATAAAAGTTTTTACTATTATTTGACTCACAATCCTAAAAAATCCAAAAAGGTATTGATATTTGGTGCCAATAGCGGTGTTACAACTTATGATGTATTGATGGCGGACAAAGACAATTCTTTTTACGTAATGGGATTTGTTGATGATAGAAAACAATTTATTCATAAAAAAATTCACCGGAAAAATGTTTATTCGTTAGATGAAATAGATTCGGATTTTATAACATTCAATAATATTGAAGAAATTATTATCAGTAAGCCGGAAGCTACTCCATTGGAATTATTGGATTTGGCCAATAAATTTATAGATTTGGGACTAAAAGTTAAAACCGTTCCCCATATTGACAAATGGACGGAAGGAGCATTTAAAACCAATGAAATTAAAGATGTAAACATTGAAGAATTGCTCAATAGGGTTCCCATAAAAATTGATAATCCCAAAATAAAACAAGAATTAAAAGATAAAACGATTTTAATAACAGGAGCAGCAGGTTCTATCGGTTCTGAATTAGCTAATCAAATTGCCCAATATACACCCAAGAAACTAATTTTAATAGATCAATCCGAATCGGCTTTGTATGATTTGCAACAAGATTTTATCCGAAAAAAATTCTTGGGTTCTTTTGTATTTATTGTAGCGGATATTACGGATAAAATTAAAATGGAAGAATATTTTGATAAATTTCGTCCGAATATAGTTTATCATGCCGCTGCTTACAAGCATGTGCCCTTAATGGAAGAAAATCCTTATGAAGCGGTAAAAGTTAATGTATTGGGCAGTATCAATATTATGAATCTGGCTGCCAAATATGGAGTGGTAAAATTTATAATGGTATCAACCGACAAGGCTGTTAATCCGACAAATGTAATGGGAGCAACCAAAAGAGCAGCTGAAATTTATGCTTCTTGTATGCAAAAAACGAATGCTAATATGCAGTTTATTACCACCCGTTTTGGTAATGTTTTGGGTTCGAACGGTTCGGTTATTCCTTTGTTTAAGAAACAGATAAAAGATGGTGGACCTTTAACGGTTACACATAAAGAAATCCGTAGGTTCTTTATGACCATTCCCGAAGCCTGTCAATTGGTTTTGGAAGCCGGTTGTATGGGAAAAGGTGGGGAAATTTTTGTTTTTGATATGGGAGAACCTGTCAGAATTTATGATTTGGCTGTCAAAATGATTCACCTGTCAGGAAAATCTTTCCCCGATGAAATTGATATTAAAATCACAGGATTACGTCCGGGAGAGAAACTCTATGAAGAAACTTTGGGAAAAGATGAAACCGATTTGCCCACTCATCATGAAAAAATTAAAATTGCCAATATACAAAATCCTGAATGTAAGAAAGTTGATAGTATTTTAGATAGATTTTCTAATCTTTCACAATTAAATCCAATGGAAATTGTATCTTTGTTAAAAGAATTAATTCCGGAATATAAATCCAATAATTCGGTTTACGAAAGTTTAGACAAAAAATAATATAAAATTTTATGATTATGGAGAACAGAAAACAACTGAATGCAATTATTTTGAATTTTTCAATGATATTTGCTATTGTATCCATATTATTCTTTGCATTTACTCCCAAAACAATGGAACCGAGTGCTACCACTTCCATTCTTAGTTTTTTGGGATTGATGCTTTTTATAAGTATTCCCATAGTTGCTATCAGAACCTTTGTAAAACAAGGAGGAGAAGTAAGTTTGGGAAAAGCTATTAAAATCGGTTTATTAATTGGTTTGTTGGGGGGAATTGCTACGGCAATTTATTCTTCGCTTTATTATATTTATGTTAATCCGCAAGCTATTGATCAAGCCCTTGAAATATCAAGAAGTATTTTGGAAAAACATGGAACATATTCCGAAGAAATGATTGAACAACAAATGGAAATTACCCGTAAATATTTTATCCCTTTTAGTATTTTCGGACAAATATTTTCGGGTTTACTTTATGGACTTATCGGCGGATTAATAGCGGGATTCTTTTTTAAACCGAAAAATCAAATCTATCAATAATATGGATATTTCCGTTGTTATTCCGTTGTTAAATGAAGAGGAATCGCT
>JALSTJ010000040.1 GCA_026983815.1 Flavobacteriales bacterium | reverse complement strand
AAAAGAAATTTTAATGAAAATGGCGGAGGAACTATTTTGTATTCAGATACCGGTTTGCCGGGAAGTTGGACTATCAATGATACTTATAAAACGCAAATAGAAGCTTCGTCCGATTATAATATTCCCGGAAGAGTAAAAATTGCTTCGGCACCTTCCAATCCCAATAAAATCTATGCCGTTTTGGCCGCAAAATCTTTAAATCAAACCATTGAAGGCTTTCCCCAAACCATTGGCAAATATATTGTTTCCAGCAATGATGCCGGATTGAGTTGGCATACAAGAACAATTCCAGATGGAGGAAACAAAAACTGGGCTTATCTGGCTTGGCATGCTTTATCAATAACCGTTGACCCGAATGATGAAAATACCGTTTACGCAGGAGGATTGGATTTATATAAAACCGCCGATGGAGGTGCAACTTGGCAAAAGTTATCCGATTGGACGGGAATGTATTTCGGAGGATCGGATGAATATGTTCATGCGGACATTCATCATTTGGAATTTATCAATCAATATTCATCTGATTTATTGATTTCTACCGATGGAGGTATTTTTTATTCTCAAAACATTGATCAAATTTCTCCGGTTTTTGAAAACAGAAACTATCATTTGTCCACGCTGCAATTTTATTCATGTGCTATTAAGCAATTGGGAAATGAACAAATTTTAGGCGGACTTCAAGACAATGGAAGTTTATTATATACCGGTTCCGATTTAACCGAAAATGATATGGTTATGGGTGGGGACGGCGCTTTCTGTGCATTTGACACCAATGAAGATGGATTATTGATTACTACAACTTATGATAATTCTTTTTTGGTATGGAACACCAATAGTGGCGATTATGATTATATTTCCGATTATCCTTCGGGTTTATTTACTTCAACTTTTGATTACGATTCGGTTAATAACACCATTTGGGCAATTGCCAGTGATTTGCACGGAAATCGCAATAATGAACTGTTGCGTTTGGATAATCTATTGCAAAACAATAATTATACGGGAAGTTTCATCAATATCGGGTCAAATGCCAATAGTTTTTTTTCAGCTATTCGGTTAATTGATGAAAATACTTTATTGGTTGGAACGGCTAACGGAAAGCTTTATCGTTCAACAAACATAAGAAATACTATTACAACAACAGAAATTGATGGAAACAATTTTCCAGCGGGTTTTATCTCTTGTATTCAAACAGCACAAAACGGACAAAAGATTTTGGTAATTATTTCCAATTATGGTGTGCAATCCGTTTGGCTATCTAACGACGGAGGTCAAACTTGGCAAAACAAGGAAGGAAATTTGCCCGATATGCCGATAAGATGGGGAATTTTTCATCCGCAAAATGATAATCAAGTGATGCTGGCAACCGAAACGGGTATTTGGACAACCGATGATATTTCTTCTATAAATGTCAATTGGTTACCTGAAAGCGGCTTACCCAATGTTCGAGTAGATATGTTGGACATACGAACGGATAACAATAAAGTTGTAGCAGCAACACACGGAAGAGGTTTATTTACGGCTACTTGGAATGTCAATACCAGTGTGGAAAACAATTTGGAATACGCAACTCAAATCAAAATTTATCCCAATCCGGCTACTACTATGTTTTCAATAGAGGCCAATGATATATTGAAAAAAAAATCGCGAATATATCTATATGATTTAAAAGGGAAAAAAATTAAGGATTTTATTTATTTACCCGGAAAAAAATATAATATAAAGGATATAAAAAAAGGAACTTATATACTTAAACATAAAGAATTTACTCGAAAATTGATTATAAAATAAAGAAAAAGCGGATATTTTACTTATCCGCTTTTTTCTTTTTGTTAGGTCGGGGGCGTGTTTTTCCATAAGAACCTCTAAAAATTTTTCCCCTTCTGGTTTTTAAATCTCCTTTTCCCATAAGTTTAGATTTTATACACAAATTTATAATTTTTTTATTAAAAGTCTATTTATATTCTATGTTAATAAAATGTAGTATATAAAGATATATAAAGATAAATTTTTATTCCTATTTTTGTAAGGATGAATGAGAAAATGCTACATATCAAAAATATGGTGTGCAACCGTTGTATTATGGCGGTTGAAGATACATTGCGCAAAAACAAAATACCTTTTGAAAAAGTGGAATTGGGCAAAGCATATCTGAAAACGGTCATTGACTCTGTTGATTTACCTGCTCTTTCCAAGGATTTACTCGATATCGGTTTTGAATTGTTGCAAGACGAAAAATCACGTTTGGTCGAACAAGTCAAAAACGAAATCGTTCTGTTGGTGCATTACCAGGACGGCGAATTGCAAATCAACTTATCTGATTATTTATCCGAAAAATTCAGGAAAGATTATTCGGCACTTTCCGGCATTTTTTCAAAAGAAACCGGTATTACAATTGAGAAATATCTAATCCTTCAAAAAACCGAAAGAGCCAAAGAGTTGTTGGCTTATAATGAAATGAATATCAGTGAAATAGCATATCTGTTGGAATATTCCTCCGTAGCGCATTTTTCCGCACAATTCAAAAAAATAACGGGCTATACGCCTTCGCAATTCCGGAACTTGGAACGACAGGAACGTAAAACTTTAGATGATATTTAATCATGAATAAATCTATAAAAATATCATTGGCTTTAACTTTACAATTGGGACTTATTGCTTCCATAGGAGATTTTGTGGGTTGGCCTTATATGAATTATGTGCTCTATTTGACAATTTTTTTCTTTCTCTTGACGCTTTTATTGATAATTATCCGTTTTTCCAAAGATTGACTTGAATTTTTATATCATAAAAATGACATTTGTCATTGGAATTGATGATGTTAAAGCATTATATTTGGTTAATAAAAGATAAATTAGTCTTTTAAATATTAACCAAAATTAATATACTATGTTATCAAAACAACAAGCTAAAATTTTCTTTTTGGCGGGAACATTTGTAACTTTTGCCATTTTTATCGGCTTGACAATATTCTCGCTAAAACAAGTAAACACGGATATTCCTGCTGATGCAGTAGCGGGAAAACATATCTGGGAGAAAAACAATTGTATGGGATGTCATACAATAATGGGAGAGGGAGCTTATTATGCACCTGAGTTAACTAATGTTATCAAACGTAGAGGAGAACCCTACGTTAAATCAGTTTTACAGTCTAAAACGCCTTGGCAACCTCACGGACGTAAAATGGTCGCTTACGGTTTTTCCGACCAAGAAGCGAATGATTTAATTGCTTTCTTTAAATGGATAGGCAATAAAGACCTTAACGGCTTTGAAAAAGTGGATAGAACGGTTTCGCCACTTGCCAAAGATCATATGAAATCCAATAACTAAAATTTTACAACTATGAAATATAAAACTCAAAAAGTAGCTTATTGGTTTTGGGCCTTGTCTATGCTACTACTCGTTATACAACTTACTTACGGATTTATTATGGGGTTTGACCATCTCGGTTTTGACGGACTTCATAAATGGATACCTTTTAATACGGCTCATACCGTACACCTTAATACTTTGGTTGTTTGGTTGATTTCCGGTTTTATGGGAGCGGCTTATTACATCATTCCCGAAGAAGCCGAAACCGAACTTTGGAAACCGAAATTGGCTTATATTCAACTGATTGCTTTAACTCTTGTAGGAGTTGCCGCATTGGCAGGTTATCATTTTAATATTTGGGAAGGACGTAAGTTCTTGGAAATTCCACACGAATTGGACTTCCTTGTAGCTATTGATGTAGTCCTTTTCCTTGTTATTTTATTGATGACTATCTTAAAAGGCAAAAAGAAATCAACTACATCAATGGTATTATTCGGTGGTTTAGTTGGTGCGGCTTTATTATACCTTCCGGGTATGATACAATTTGATAGTCAAACGCTTGACTCGTTTTTCCGTTGGTGGGTGGTTCATCTTTGGGTTGAAGGTGTTTGGGAATTGATAATGGGAGGTATTTTGGCTTTCCTTTTGATTAAATTAACCGGTGTTGACCGCGAAGTTATTGAAAAATGGCTTTATGTAGTGATTGGTTTGACGTTCTTATCAGGGATTTTAGGAACTGGACACCATTATTATTATGTTGGCGTTAATAAAATTTGGTTGATTGTCGGTGGAATATTTTCCGCTTTGGAACCACTTGCTTTCTTGGCAATGACGCTTTGGGCGGTAAATATGTATCGTAAAGGAGAGAAAAAACATCCTAATAAATTGGCGGTATATTGGACTTTGGGTGCGGCAATCGTATCATTCCTTGGAGCAGGCGTTTTGGGATTGGCTCATACCCTACCGCAAGTCAATCTTTATACGCACGGAACACTCGTTACCGGTATGCACGGACACTTGGCGTTCTGGGGTGCTTATGCAATGATAGTTTTTGCTATTATGACTTATGCAATGCCTAACTTAACCGGTCGTAAATTCTATGACAATGCACGTGGTCGTTTGGCTTTCTGGCTTTCAAATATCGGAATGTTTATACAAGTATCCGGTTTTGCTGCCGCTGGTGTTGCACAAGTTTATTTGGAAAGAATTCTGGGTTATGATTTCGGTCAAGTGCAAAACGAACTACACCCGCATTTCTGGGTAGTAATCATAGGAGCAACCATCTTGACAACCGGTTTGATTTTGTATATTATCAATTTTATAAAATACGGATTGCCGACAGATG
>JALSTJ010000039.1 GCA_026983815.1 Flavobacteriales bacterium | reverse complement strand
CCGAAAAAGCTCCAAAAGTTAAATTTTAAATGACACCGGAAGAATTTCTATCGCCAATAGAAGAAAAACAAATCGTTCAGGCAATAAAAAAAGCCGAAAAAAATACTTCGGGTGAAATACGTGTGCACCTTGAAAAAAATGCTCAAAAATCAGGACAAGAACGCGCACTCGAAGTGTTTTTTGAACTCGGTATGCAACATACCGCTCAAAAAAACGGTATTTTATTTTATATTGATACCGACAATAAAATCTTTTCCATAATCGGCGATGAAGGTATTAATCGTGTTGTTCCCGATGATTTTTGGGAAAGTATCAAAGAAAAAGTTATCAAACAATTCAAAATCGGAAATTATTCCCAAGGATTGGTGGAAGGAATTGAAGAAGTCGGGATGAAATTGAAAAAATATTTTCCCTACCAATCCGATGATATCAATGAATTACCGGATGAAATTTCCAAAAACTATTAATTTCAAAACTTTGAAAAGAAAATTTCCATACATATTTATTTTATTATTCGGCTTTATCTTTTCCGGTATTGCACAAGATAATTATCTCCATTTACAAATTGACAAAGACGGTTTACCGGCAGTTCCTCCAAAAAGTATTCAAGAACAACATTCGGTTTATGATTATGCCGGTTTGTTACCGGAGCAAAAACGTAGATTGTTAGAACAAAAATTAAAAAAATATTTTGATTCCACTTCGACACAAATCGTGATTGCTACCGTAAACAAAGTAAATGATGATATTTCGTTATATGCAACGGAATGGGCGCATAAATGGGGTATCGGTGGAAAAGAACACGACAACGGAGCATTTCTACTGGTTTCCAAAGACGATAGAAAAATCACCATAAGGACAGGTTATGGCGTTGAACATCGTTTGACGGATGCTTTGTCCCGTAGAATTATTGAAGAACGAATTATCCCTTACTTTAAAAAAGGCGATTATTTCGGTGGATTAAATGCCGGCGTGGATGCCATTATACAGGCACTTCAAGGAGAATATAAAAACACCCGTTCAAACAAAAACAATGAAGGAATCCCCCTTTGGGTTATTATACTTTTTATCATTATATTTATTATAATATTTTCTAGCGCTAACAAAAACTCAGGAGGTGGCGGATGGCGTAGTTCCAGCGGCGGACCTATCATTTTTTCCAGTGGCGGTAGAAGCAGTTGGGGAGGAGGCAGCTCATTTGGTGGCGGAAGTTTTGGCGGTGGATTTTCCGGAGGATTCGGCGGTGGCGGATTCGGCGGTGGCGGTGCTACCGGAAGTTGGTAAAGTGATGAGTTCTATAAAAATTTCTACTCCAAACCAATTTTTTGCATTATCCGTATTGTTTTTATTTGGTCAAATATTCCTTGAAGGTTTTTAAACACCTTCAAGGTTTGAAAATAAGAACAAATTAATAATATTATTTTGTAATAAAGCGTCGGCGTCGCTCCAAGCGACGCCGACGCTAAAATAGTAAGAATTTTCCTTTTGTAATAGATTAATTTGCTAATAATAAATAAATTGCAAAATAATAACTTCGGATAATAATAAAATACCTTCAAGGAGCTTGGAGACCTTGAAGGAAAAACCAAAAGAAATTTGATTTAAGTTCAATAGAACTCAGGTAAATATATTTGATAAACGCTTAGTGTGAAATAAATAATATCTTGATTATCACAATATTATTATTGCATACCAATCCTGTCCTAAATAAATTTAATTTTTACTTTTTCCATCGATGAAAAAGTAACAAAATCCCGATAGCTATCGGGGCTAGGCTGACGAGTATTTTTCTAAATTTTTTTGTTCATTACACTAAACTGTCTGAACTCGGTTGAATAATTTTTCTAAATAGAATATTAAAGTAACCTCAAACAGCAGACAGTTTTACGTTCCATTCACTTCAAATTTTACGAAAAATCCTCGTATGCCGAAAAGGCTTAATTCAGTTGCCTGTGAATTTAATCCCTTAATGCCTAAAAATATACTCAACTTATTATAAATCAAAATATTACTTTTGTTTTAAAAAAAAATATTTAGGACGTAATTGATTGCATACAAAAAATTTAAGACAAAATTGTAACTTTTTATTTTTTTTTACGTAATACTAATTGACAAACATCAGTTTTTAAAACATTTTTTTTATGAGACAGCTAAAAATTACCAAGCAGGTAACCAACAGGGAAACCGCATCATTGGATAAATATTTACAAGAAATCGGAAAGGTGGATTTGATTACTGCCGATGAAGAAGTGGAGTTGGCACAACGAATCAAAGCCGGAGACAAAAGAGCTTTGGAAAAATTGGTCAAAGCTAATTTACGTTTTGTGGTTTCCGTAGCTAAACAATATCAAAATCAAGGACTTACATTACCCGATTTGATCAATGAAGGAAATTTGGGTTTGATAAAAGCCGCCAAACGTTTTGATGAGACCCGTGGTTTTAAATTCATTTCTTATGCCGTTTGGTGGATTCGTCAATCTATTTTGCAAGCATTAGCCGAGCAATCCCGTATTGTTCGTCTGCCTTTGAACAAAATCGGTTCTATCAATAAAATCAATAAGATGTATGCCAAGTTGGAACAAGAAAATGAACGTCCGCCTTCACCCGAAGAATTGGCAGAAGCTTTGGATATGTCCATTAATGATGTCAAAATTTCATTGAAAAATGCCGGACGTCATATCTCAATGGATGCACCGTTGGTAGAAGGAGAAGAATCCAACTTATACGATGTATTACGCTCGGGAGAATCTCCCAGTCCGGATAAACAATTGATGTTGGAATCTTTAAGAACCGAAATTGAAAGAGCTTTGAATACGCTTACCCCGAGAGAAGCCGATGTGATTAAATTGTATTTCGGACTCAATGGAAATCATATGATGACTTTGGAAGAAATCGGTGAAACTTTTGACTTAACCCGCGAACGTGTGCGTCAAATCAAAGAAAAAGCCATTAGAAGATTAAAACATACTTCCAGAAGCAAAATTTTGAAATCTTATCTAGGATAATTTATTTTGAAACTTTATTACTGAAAGCCATCAATTCATGAATTGATGGCTTCTATTTTAAAAAAAGATAATCTTTACCTTAAATTAATGAGTTGCTCATTTTGAAAAATCATTAATTTAAATAACTTTGTAAATTCAAGTTATTTCAATATGAATATAAATCTCACTTATCAAAAACCAGGGCAGTTTGAAGAAAATCGCTATGAAAAAATACATAATGTAATTTTTCCCGATAGAAATTCCGCCTCAAAAATCGTTGCTAAAGAAATTGCTCAAATTATCCGT
>JALSTJ010000038.1 GCA_026983815.1 Flavobacteriales bacterium | reverse complement strand
AAATTAAACATTAAATTTTAAAATTTACAACTATGGCATTACTAATTAACGAAGATTGTATCAATTGTGGCGCATGTTTGCCCGAATGTCCCAACACCGCAATTTACGAACCCGGTGAAGAATGGAACATGGCAGACGGAACTTGTAAAGACGATGATTCTGCACAAGAACCACTATCAGATGAGTTTTATTATATCGTTCCCCAAAAATGTACGGAATGTGTGGGATTCTTTGATGAACCGCAATGTGTTGCCGTTTGTCCTGTGGATGCAATTGTCAAACATCCTGAATTTGACGAAAGCCCAGAAGAATTAATGGAAAAATACAAAAAATTGCATTGTGTAGACTAATTTATTGAATTATTCATAAAAAACCGTTGGTATTCCAACGGTTTTTTTATTTTCTATATATGTATAATTTAGTAATATTAATGAATTATAATCAATATTTTAATTAAAATTTAATAATAAATAAAGTATTTTGTATATTTGCATTATAAAAAATTAATTCTAATGAAATTTAAAAAAGTTTTATTATTTCTAGTAATCTTTATATCTTTTAATATAGTGGGGCAAAGTCCCCAAACTAAGCAAGCAGATAAATTCTTTGATTTATATCAATATCAAAAAGCTATAAAAGCTTATAAGAATTTACTAAAAACTGACAGAAAAGATCGCTTATATATTTATCGAAAATTAGGGGATGCATATTATTCGATATCGGATCCTTATAATGCAGAAACCTGGTATAGCAAAACTATAAGAGATCCAAGAATTGATCCGGTGTATTATTTCAAATACGCAATGGTCTTACGTCAAAATCAAAAATATGACGATTCTTATAAATGGATGTTAACCTATAAGAAAAAATCAGGAATGAGTGATTCCCGTTTGCAAGAATTTTTCAAAGAATCGGATATTGTTGACAAATTGCTCAAGAAAGGTCCGCAATGTGAATTAACTAATCTCGATTTAAATTCTGAGTTTACTGAATATGGAGGTGTTTTCTATCAGGATTCTTTATTGGTTTATACCACAAATAATATCAAAACATCCGGAAAAAGAGTATCGGAATATGATAATTTACCTTTTACCGACCTGTATTTGGCAAGACCTTCCGGAAAAAATTATATTAAATATAAAAATTTTTCACCTAAAATCAATACCGGTTTTCATGAAAGTTCGCCTACTTTCAACTCGGATCATACAGTGATGTTTTTTACAAGAAACAATTTAAGACCCGGAAAAATTCATAATATAAAAGATTATAACCTTAAAATTTATCGTTCTTTTTATATAGATGGTGAATGGAGTAAACCCGAAGAAGTACATTTTGATAGTAATAGATATGATTGTGCACATCCTGTATTGAGTAAAGACAATAAAACTCTTTATTTTGCTTCGGACATGCCGGGTTCTTATGGGCTTTCTGATATCTACAAAGTAGATGTAAAAAAAGATTGGACGCTAGGTGTTCCGGTAAATTTGGGTCCGCAAATAAATACAGAAGGAAGTGAAACTTTTCCTTTTATAGATGAATATGACAATTTATATTTTTCTTCTGATGGTCATGCGGGAATGGGAGGATTGGATATTTTTGTAGCTTTTTATATCAATAAAAATTTTATAGCTTTAAAAAATATGGGGCTTCCCTATAATAGTGCAAAAGATGATTTTGCCTTTGCCATCTTTCAAGACCAAAAGAAAGGTTTTCTCTCTTCCAATAGATTTGGAGGAAAAGGAAGTGATGATATCTATATGTTTACTAATTACGAAGAAATTAAACCCTTATTTTATTTAAAAGGTGTAACTCAGACCGAAAAAGGTGAAATTATACCCAGAGCAATCGTAAAACTATACGAAAATGGACAAATAAAAGACTCAACTATTTCGCTTCCTAATGGAAAATACCGTTTTGTTATTGAACCTCATAAGCGTTATCTTCTTAAAGGATTTAAAACCGACTATAATCCGGCCCAAAGACAATTTACCACTTACGATATCCACGAGCCCGTCATCATCAAAGATCTGATTTTAAGTAAGGTGGCAAACATCAACTTAAAAGGTTGTATTACAGACTTAGATACCAATGAAGCATTACCGGATTCCGAAATTAGAGTTTACGAAAATTCTAATGAAAGCGTTTTATTAAAAACTGATGATCAAGGTTGTTTTAATTATAAAATATCTCCTGATCATCTAAATAAACACCTACATCTGGAGATTGAAGCAAGAAACAATAACTATTTACCCAGACGAGTTTTCTTTGATACAATTGTAGAAAACAAAAATTATTTTGTTCCCATACAATTGGTGAAATTTAAAATCGAACCGATTCATTTTGATTTTGACAAATGGAATATTCGTCCGGATGCTACAGTTATTCTCAATCGTTTGGTTAAACTTATGAAACAATATCCTACCATGGAAATCAGCATGGAATCACATACAGATGCCCGTGGAACGGATGAATACAATCAGGAATTATCCCAAAAACGAGCCAAATCAACCATGGATTATTTAATCAAACACGGAATTGATGCTTCACGTCTGAAAGCTAAAGGTTTTGGTGAAACTCGTATAAAAAATCAATGTTGGAATGATGTCAAATGTTCCGAAAAAGAACATCAAGTCAATAGAAGAACTGAGTTTGTTATCACGAAAATTTAAAACATCAATATATTTTTGTATTTTTGAATCCGGACATTTAAAGTCCGGATTTTTTTATTGCTAACTAAATTTTTTTATGAAAAACTCATTATTCCTTTTTACCTTATTTTCCTTGGTTATGTTTTCTTGTAAAACTCAAAAAGTCACAACCAAACCCACTATTGTTATAAAAAAAGGTTTAAGCGAACCTGAAAAAAGAGGATATTGGCAACAACGGGTAAAATATAAAATCAATGCCGATTTGGATACCTTAAAAAATCAATATCAAGGAAAAATCCAATTAACTTATTTCAATAATTCCAAAGATACATTAACCAAAGCATATTTTCATTTATACTGGAATGCCTTTCAACCCGGTAGTGCAATGGATTGGCGAAATAGAACTTTGGAAGATCCGGATAGAAATCTTGATAAACTCATCAAAAATCTCAAACCTGATGAAATCGGTTTTCATCACATTAATAGCTTTTTGCAAAACGGTCAAAAACTGGATTATAAAATTGTAGGAACCATTATGGAAGTAAACCTCAACCAACCTATATATCCCGGAGATTCTACAATTTTCCATTTGGATTATCTAACACAGATTCCCAAATTACTGCGTCGGTCGGGACGAGATAATACGGAAGGCATAGAATATTCAATGGCGCAATGGTATCCTCAAATTTGTGAATACGACTTACAAGGTTGGCACACCGACCCTTATATCGGAAGAGAATTTTATAATGTTTGGGGCGATTTTGATGTAAAACTTAAAGTCCCCGCCAACTATACGGTAGCGGCTTCCGGTTATCTGCAAAACCCGGAAGAAATCGGCAAAAACTATCCTACAAATAAACCGCTAAACATCCCAAAAAACGGTAAACTGACTTGGCATTTTTATGCTCCGAATGTCCACGATTTCGTCTGGGCAGCCGACCCCGATTATATCCACGATATTGCAAAAACCTCCGATGGAATTGAACTACACTTTTTTTATCAAAACAAACCGCAAACCATTGAAAACTGGACGAAACTAAAACCATTTGCCATTAAAACAATGGAATTTTACAATGAATATATCGGCAAATATCCTTACAAAAAATACAATATCATCCAAGCGGGAGACGGCGGTATGGAATATGCTATGGGAACTTTTGTATTGGGAGACAAAAAATTTAATAGTTTACGAGGAACCGTTCAACACGAAATGGGACACGCTTGGTTTCAATTTGCTTTGGCAACCAACGAAGCTCAGTATCCCTGGATGGACGAAGGATTTACTTCATATATTCAAGATATGGCTAATTTAATCGTTAATGGAAACAAAGGAGCCGATTTGTTTCAAAGTTCATACAATTCATACAGATACTTGGTGCATCAAGGAAAAGACGAACCGCTCAGCACACATTCCGATCATTATACAACTAACTTGGCCTATTGGATTGGCGCTTATGACAAAGGAAAAATGGTGCTCACACAATTATCCTATATAATGGGAGGAAAAAAACTCCGGCAAACCTTACAAGAATATTATGCACAATGGAAAATGAAACATCCGCAACCCGATGATTTTTTCAAAATAGCACAAAAAATTTCCGGTATGGACCTGCGAATTTTCAAAAACGATTGGATAGAAACAACGCACCATATCGATTATGCCGTTGATAAAGTCTCCGCCGAAGGACAAAAAACCAAAATAAAACTCAAACGTTTGGACGAAATGGGTATGCCTTTGGATATTTTTGTTCAAGATACTGCCGGCAATTTGTATTATTACTATATTCCTTTGGATTTGTTGAGAAACACCAAAGAAAATCCTTTTCCGAATATGACTCAAAATATGCTCCCCGTTTGGAAATGGGCTGTTCCACAATATGAGTTTACAATTGATATTCCTTTGAAAAAAATTGATTTTATTACCATTGACCCTTTTGGTTATATGGCTGATATAAATCCGGAAAATA
The DNA here is from genome assembly GCA_026983815.1 of Flavobacteriales bacterium. Taxonomy (GTDB): domain Bacteria; phylum Bacteroidota; class Bacteroidia; order Flavobacteriales; family Flavobacteriaceae; genus JALSPZ01. The sequence goes on along the minus strand of JALSTJ010000038.1, from coordinate 120 downwards.
ATGTTTACAAACGCAATGAAAATAAAAAATAACACATTGCCCAAAAGCAAAATAATCAAAAGCAAAAAGACTATTGATAGACTTTTTCAAGAAGGCAATTCTTTGCATAAGTATCCTATA
>JALSTJ010000037.1 GCA_026983815.1 Flavobacteriales bacterium | reverse complement strand
TTCCTTCGTTTAAGGATTTCAAATAATCATTTTTGTCGATATTTTCTTTAAATCCGATATACAGCAAAGCTCCCGGGTCGGCTTGAACGATATACCAAAGTTCGTTTTTGCCGAAAGATTGGTGATATTTTTCAGCCATTGCATCGTCGGGGTGGACTTGTATGGACAAATCATCGGCGGCGTCGATGAATTTTATCAACAAAGGGAAATCGGTTTTAAATTTTTGATAAACTTTTTCTCCTACCAAAAGTGCTTTGTATTTTTCTACCAATTCCGATAAGGTTTTGCCTTTGAAATAGCCGTTTTTTACTTTGGAAATATGATTTTTGTAATCGGAAATTTCCCAAGATTCGCCGGTTTTATCCGAAGGAATATTTTTGTTTAAGATGGTTTTCAGTTTTTTGCCACCCCAAGGTTTTTCAAAAAATTGTTCTTGAAATTCAATGGGTTTTTGAAGCATTTTTTTATCCAATTCGGCACGTAATTTCGGTAAGGAATTTTTAAAAATTATTTTAAACCATTCGGTATATCGTTGGGGATTGGATTTTATATCCGCTTCAATATTTTCAAGACTTTTCCAAAAATAATTCATCACTTCATCGGGGTTGATTTTAGGATTTTCATTGCTAAATCCAACTAAAACGTGGTCTAATTCGTGTTCGGTCAGTCCGTTGTCAAATTCAGCTTTGTAGATAAACGAAAACACTTCTTTTAAACCGGTATTCAACCCCATTTCTTCTTGCAAACGACGTTTGCCTGCTTGGATATTGGTTTCGCCTTGGCGTTGATGACTGCAAACGGTATTAGTCCAAAGTTCGGGCGAATGATATTTATGAGCGGCACGTTGTTGCAAGAGCAATTTTCCTTCATCGTTAAAAATAAAAACCGAGAAAGCCCTGTGAAGCAAAGCTTTTTCGTGAGCTTCCATTTTGGGCGAAAGCCCTATGGGATTGTCGTTTGTATCGACTAATATGACTTGTTCTTCTTTCATAATGTAAATCTTTCGCAAAGATATTAAAAAATACTTGCTTTGCGTAGGGAATTTCGTATATTTGTAACATATATCACAAATGGTCTTTGAAAGGATTTTTATTAAAAATCGACCAATTAAACAAAGATTAAATTATGAAAAAATATATCAATTACGGAAATAATAATAAAGGTCACAAAGTGGAAGCCTGTCCGGTTTCCTATCAACAAGTGGATAAACATTTGATAAAAGCATATAGCAGTATTGTTTTGATTTCGCTTTTGGCTTGTTTGCTTTTGGATTATCATATTGCTTTTTATTTCATCACTTTGGATTTTGCCATTCGTGTTTTTGCCGGCATCAAATACAGTCCTTTGTGTAATATCCTCACAAGAACCTTTCGTGTGGTGGAATTGCAACCGGTTTTGGTAAATGCCGCTTCAAAAAAAGTAGCGGCAAAGGTCGGATTGTTTTTTAGCATCGTTATTTCGGTTGCTTATCTATTTCATTGGATTTTTGTTGCCAAATTATTTATTGTTATGTTTATCATAGCCATTTCATTGGATTTATTTTTTGATTATTGTTTGGCTTGTAAAATGGAGAGTTTGTATTTGACTTATTTTAAAAAAGATTAAAAATCTCGTAATTTCTTTTTCTTTTTGAATTTTAGCGAAAGTAAAGCGTAATTATATGGAGAAGCTTGCAGCAGCATACGTTTCATAAAGGGATATCGTTGATTGGTAGAGATGAATTTTTTATATTTTTTTGCCAGATTTTCTACAAACTTTTTTACTTTTTTCTGATTCTGACGATTGCATTTTTTGATGACTTCTTCACTAAACCTGCTCATAAATAAATAATATTGAATAGGAAAAGTCGATTGTTTATCCGTCAATAGCGGATTCATAAAATATGCTTGTAAATCGGTTAAAACTCCTTGATAATCTTCCATATTTTTCTTACCGAAATTTTTGGAAATGGATTCATCACGCAGTTGATAAAAATAAGTAGGCATCAGGTTATGACCTATTTTTTTTGCAAGAGTTATCGCTTCAAAAGTAAAGGTCATATCTTCGTAATATCTGTCGGGAAATTGAATTTGATTTTTTTTGATAAAATCGGTTTTAAAAAGTTTTCCGCAAGCCATTGGCGAAACAAAAAAATCTTGATGAAAATAAGTAATTCCGTCCATAGGTGCGGGGAGTGGATGAAAATCTTCTTGCAAGATAACTTTTTTATTTCCTTTTTTTAATACATACTTGCTTTGCAAAATATCCAAATCTTCATTTTTTGCTTGTTCATACAAGACTTCCAGTGTATTGGGATGCATATAATCATCACTATCCAAAAAATAAATGTATTCTCCGTTAGCTTGTTCAATTCCGTGATTTCTTGCCAAAGCCAAACCTTCGTTTTTGGAATGTTCAATCAATACCATGCGGTTATCCATCATCTTGTATTGTTGAAGCAAGCTGTGGGTTTTGTCCGTAGAACCATCATCTATAAGAATGATTTCAATTTTGTTAAGTGATTGATTTATAGCGGAATCTATTGCTTTGTTCAAGAATTTTTCCGAATTGTAACAAGGAATGATTATACTGACTTTGGGTTGATGATACATACTTACTCGATATAATTTACTTCGGGTTGCAATTTAATATAAAATTTCTTTTCTACTTCATTCATTATTTTGTCCGCCAGATTTTTGATTTCCATTCCCGTAGCTTTTCCATAATTCACGATAACCAATGCTTGATTTTTATGCACACCCACATCGCCAAAACGCTTGCCTTTGAAACCGGCTTGTTCAATCAGCCAACCTGCCGGTATTTTATATTTATCGTCAATTTGATAATAGGGCATTTTCGGGTATTCAGAAATCAGTTTATTGAATACTATTTTATCTACAATAGGATTTTTAAAAAAACTACCGGCGTTACCGATGAGCTTGGGGTCGGGGAGTTTGGAACGACGAATTTCCATAACTGCTTCCGCTATATTTTTTATTGTAGGCGATTGAATTTTCTTTTCTTCTAATACTTTCCGTATAGCGCCATAATCGGTTTTTAATTGATGATTTTTTTTGCTCAATTTTAAAACCACTGCCGAAATAAAATATTTTCCTTTGTTTTCCGGAAGTTTAAATATGGAATGACGGTATCCGAAATTGCAATCTTTGTTCGTGAAAATTTTGGGTTCGCAGGTTTTCATATTTATCGTATGCACTTCTTCCAAAACATCTTTTATTTCCACACCATAAGCACCGATATTTTGCATCGGGGCGGTCCCGACTTTTCCGGGAATTAAAGCCAAATTTTCAATTCCCCCATAATTTTTTTCGACAGACCACATAACGAGTTCGTGCCAGTTTTCTCCACCATTGATTTTTATCCGAATTTCATTTTCGTTTTCATCGATGATCTCTTTTCCTTTGATTTCATTGAGTAAAACAATTCCATGAAAATCATTCAAAAACAATACATTACTTCCCTGTCCCAAAATGAGTTTTTTCATCTCGGGCAAATCGTCAATGATGGTTAGTAATTGTTCGGTAGATTCTATTTTTGCCAGCCAGTCAGTTTTGACATCAATACCAAAAGTATTAAAGGGTTTTAATGAAACATCTTTTTGCATAAATCTATTGCTTTTGGTATTTTTCAACAGCTTTTTTCAATATTTCGGCGGCTCTTTCCAGACTATTTTTGTTTAATACGTAAGCGATACGGATTTGTTTTAGTCCTTGTCCTTCGGTGGAATAAAAACCGGCTGCCGGAGCTACCATTACGGTTTCCCCGTTGTCATTAAATTCTTCGAGTAACCATTGTGCAAATTTTTCGGTATTATCTACGGGAAATTCGGCGATGATATAAAAAGCTCCTTTGGGTTCGGCTACTTTAATACCTTCTATTTCTTTGAGTTTTTTGACCAATAAATCTCTACGATTTTTATATTCCGAAATGACTTTGTCAAAATATGATTGCGGTGTATCAACTGCTGCTTCCGAAGCGATTTGTCCTAGCGTTGGCGGACTTAAACGGGCTTGTGCAAATTTCATAGCTGTTGCCATTAATTCCTTGTTTTTTGTGATTAAGGTGCCTATTCTGGCGCCGCACATACTGTAACGTTTGGAAACCGAATCGATGATGATGGCATTGTTTTCCATTCCTTCTTCGTGTAAAATGGAATGATGAGTGGTGTCACCGTAGATAAATTCACGATAAACTTCGTCGGCGATGATAAAAATATCGTGTTTCAGTGCCAAATCACGTAATTTCGATATTTCTTCTTTTGTATAAACATAACCGGTGGGATTACCCGGATTGCTATACAAAATAGCTTTGGTTTTGGGAGTAATCAGTTTTTCAAATGCTTCGATAGGCGGTAAGGCAAAATTGTTTTCAATGCTCGAATGAATGGGAATAACATTAACGGCATTTTGCTTGGCAAAACCGTTGTAATGATTTCATCATCCGGGTCGGCGATACTCCCAATAGCAATGGACAGTGCTTCCGAACCGCCTGTGGTTACCAGAATATCATTTTCATCGATATTGATATGGTTTTTTTGATAATAACCGGCTAATTTTTTTCTATAAGGTTCATAACCTTGTGATGGACTGTAAGCAATTAAATCCAAGTCGATATTTTGAATGGCTTTAATCACATTTTCAGGTGTTTTAATGTCGGGTTGTCCGATATTCAAATGATAGACTTTTATTCCTTTTCTTTTGGCATTGTCGGCATAAGGCACCAATTTACGAATGGGTGATGCC
>JALSTJ010000036.1 GCA_026983815.1 Flavobacteriales bacterium | reverse complement strand
TTTTTTTGAGTGTTTTTTATTAACATTTTATTTGTTTAAGTATAATCTTGTCCGGTTTATTGACATATTATTGCACTACAAATTAAACAAAAATTTTAATTATATATGATTTATATCATTTATTCTTTATTTTTGAGCTTTAAATTTACAGTAAAATAAAAAAAACAAATTCCGGAAATGAAAAAACACAATTTTTATGCAGGTCCCAGTATTCTGCCGCAATACACCATCGAAAAAACCATTGAAGGTATTCAAAATTTTGCCGATACGGGTTTATCCGTTTTGGAAGTTTCACACCGAAGCAAAGAGTTTGTAGAAGTAATGCAACAAGCACAAGAATTATTCAAAGAATTGTTGAATATCCCCGACAATTATTCCGTTTTGTTTTTGCAAGGCGGTGCTTCTACACAATTTGCTATGATTCCGTTCAATTTGCTCAACACAAAAGCGGCTTATTTGGATACCGGCGCTTGGTCGTCCAAGGCAATCAAAGAAGCCAAAGGATTTGGAACGGTTGATGTGGTGGCAAGTTCAAAAGACAAAGGATATAGTTATATTCCCAAAAATTTTGAAATCCCGACGGATGCCGATTATTTCCATATCACGACCAATAATACCATTGCCGGAACGGAAATAAAACACGATATGGATTCGCCCGTTCCGTTGGTGGCGGATATGTCATCGGATATTTTCAGTCGTCCGGTGGATGTGTCAAAATACGCTTTGATTTACGGTGGCGCACAAAAAAATCTCGGTCCTGCCGGAGCAACTTTTGTCGTGATAAAAAATGATATTTTGGGAAAAGTTAACAGACATATCCCTACGATGCTCAACTACCAAACGCATATCGATAAAGGTTCTATGTTCAATACTCCTCCCGTGATTGCCGTATTTTCAGCACTTCAAACCCTTAAATGGTTAAAAGAAAACGGTGGTGTGGAAGCTGCACAAAAACGAAATGTCGAAAAAGCCAAGATTTTATACGATGAAATCGATAGAAACAAATTGTTTACGCCTGCTGTAAAAAATGAAGAAGACCGTTCATTGATGAATATAACTTTTGTGATGAATGACGAGTATAAAGAAAATGAACAATCTTTCTTGGATTTTGCCGCCGAACGCGGAATTGTTGGAATCAAAGGACATCGTTCCGTAGGTGGTTTCAGAGCTTCTACTTACAATGCTTTGCCCAAAGAAAGTGTGGAAGTTTTGGTTAAAACTATGCAAGATTTTGAAAAAAAACTTTAATATATAAATAAGATAACGAATGAAAAAAATACTGGTTGCTACTGTAAAACCTTTTGCATCGGAAGCTATCCGACAAATGAAAAATATGGCAAAAGACAAAGGCTATCAATTGGAATTATTGGAAAAATACAATTCCGTAGATGAATTGAAAGATGCCGTTGCCAATGCCGATGCTTTGATCGTCAGAAGTGATAAAATCGGAAAAGAAATTATGGAAGTTGCTCCCCATCTGAAAATTATAGCCAGAGCCGGAGCCGGTTATGACAATATTGATTTGCAAGCGGCAACCGACAAAAAAATTGTCGTGATGAATACACCCGGACAAAATTCCAATGCCGTAGCCGAATTGGTTTTCGGAATGTTGGTCTATATGGCAAGAAACAAATTTAACGGAACTGCCGGAACCGAGCTGAAAGGCAAAAAATTGGGAATACACGCCTATGGAAACGTAGGAAAAAATGTAGCACGTGTTGCCAAAGGTTTCAAGATGGATGTCTATGCCCACGACCCTTTCGTGTCATCGGAAATTGTAGAAAGAGACGGATTAAAGGACGTTGAAGAACGTGACGATTTATACAAAACTTGTCAATATGTTTCCTTACATATTCCTGCCAATCCGCATACCATCAAAAGCATCAATTACGATTTATTGAAACAAATGCCGGAAAATGCCGTGTTGATTAATACCGCACGAAAAGAAGTAATTGACGAAGACGGACTTTTGCAATTGATGGAAGAACGCCCCGATTTCAAATACATTTCGGATATTGCCCCGGATAAAAAGGATATTTTTGAACAAAAATTCGGTGAACGTGTGTTTTTTACCCCGAAAAAAATGGGAGCTCAAACCGCAGAAGCCAATATCAATGCAGGCGTAGCGGCTGTTAAGCAAATTATGGATTTCTTTGATAAAGGAATTACGACTTTTAAAGTAAATAAATAACAGAAAAAATATTAAAAACTATGGCGATTATCAGACCTTTCAAAGGAGTGAGACCTCCCAAAAAAATTGCAAAAAATGTATCAAGCTTGCCTTATGATGTAATGAATTCGGAAGAAGCAGCTGAAATGGCAAAAGATAAACCCGAGTCGCTTTTGCATATTACGAGAGCGGAAATCGACTTGACCGACTGTCAAGATATTCATTCGGAAAAAGTTTATGAGAAAGCGGTTGAAAATTATAAAAAATTTAAAGATAACAAATGGTTGATTCAAGACGATAAACCCCATTATTATATTTATGCACAAACGATGGACGGACGCATGCAATACGGGATTGTTGGAGCAGCAGCTGCACAAGATTATTTTGACGGAATAATAAAAAAACACGAACTCACACGCCCCGATAAAGAAGAAGATCGTATGGTGCTTACACGTTATTTGAATGCCAATATCGAACCGGTATTTTTCTCATACAAAGCAGTCCCCGAAATAGATGAAATTGTAGAACGAATCGTCAAAAATAACGAACCGATTTATGATTTTACGGCAGAAGACGGTTTCGGACATCATTTTTGGATAGTGGAATCCGAAGAGGATAATAAACAATTGCAACAACTTTTTAAAGAAAAAGTGCCTTATACTTACGTTGCCGACGGACATCATCGAACGGCTGCTGCCGCTAGAATTATGCAAGAGAAAAAAGCACAAAATCCCAATCATACCGGCGATGAAGAATATAATTTTTTTATGGCGGTTCATTTTCCCGATAACCAATTGAAAATCATTGACTATAACCGTGTGGTAAAAGATTTGAACGGTTTATCCGAAGAAGAGTTTTTGGAAAAATTGAAGCAAAATTTTGACGTGGAAAAAATGGGTAAAAAAGCTTATAAACCCAATGAACTACACGAATTTTCTATGTATTTGGATAAAAATTGGTATCGTTTAAAAGCAAAATCGAGTACTTTTGATGATAATGACCCTATAAAGCAATTGGATGTAACGGTATTATCAAAGCATATTTTAGAACCTATTCTGGATATTAAAAATTTAAGAACTTCCAAACGAATTGATTTTGTTGGAGGAATTAGGGGCTTGGGAGAATTAAAAAAACGCGTGGATTCAGGTAAATTTCAAGTGGCTTTTGCACTTTATCCCGTATCTATGAAACAATTGATCAATATAGCCGATACCGGCAATATTATGCCGCCTAAAACCACTTGGTTTGAACCGAAGTTGAGAAGCGGTTTGGTTATACACGAGTTAGATTAAAATCTATCATTATGGTAAAAATTTTGCCCATTGCCATTACACGACCGTTAAGGAACAAAGTTTGCGTGTTTCCCGAAAAAGAAACTTGCAATCTAACGCCTAGCGATATCAACGGTATTATCAGAAGAAATCCTTTTTCTTTTTATAATATTATGTATAAACCCTATGTTAAACGCTTGCAGGGAGAGAAAAAATTCAATGCTGTCAAACGGCAGTTTCATAAATTTAAGCGTAAGAGAATTATTGAAGAAGATGAAAATCCGGGTTTTTATATCTATAATATTATCGATGGAAATAATGAATTTACGGGTATTTTGGGCAAAATTCATTTCAATGAAGTTGTTGATAAGAAAATCAAACATATAGAATATGGATTGCCAACCGATATAGAAGCTTTGCGAGAACAATTTGAAATTACCGGATTTCTATCCACTCCTTTTAATATAGTTTATGAAGAAAATAATGAAATTCAATCGATTATAGATAAATATAAAACACATATTCCTTTGTTTGAATTTACCAAAAGCAACGGAAAAATACACGAAGTATGGAAAGTTTTGGATAAGGATGATATACTGAAATTAGAAAATTCTTTTGGAAAAGTAGATTCGATGTATTTGTTGGATAACCGGAATGAATTTGAAGCTTATTATGATTTGTATAGACAAAAAAATCAGGAAAAAAACCCATTGGTTTCGGGTAACGAGGCTTTTAACTTTTTTCCTGCTTTTATGATTTCACATAAACAAGTAAAAATTTTTGAATATAAAAAAGGAATACAACCCGATTCCAAAATCAAGGTTAAAGATTTACTAACAAGCATAAAGAAAGATTTTTATATTCAGGAAATTGATAAGGCGGAAAATCCTAACAAAGGAGAAATTATGTTTTTTACCCAATTAAAAAAATACAAATTACAATTCAAACATAAATTTGATAATTTTTTGCCGGATGCTGTAATTTTCGGACAATATATATTGCCGAAACTTCAAGAATTGGATGAAGGAATTTGTGTGGGAGGATTAAAATATTGTAGTGGAGATAGAAGTGCAAAATGTGTTGAAAATCAATTGAATAAAGGAAATTGTAAATTGGGATTTGTGCTGTCACCGGCAAGTTTTGAACAAATAAAGTATGCCGATAAAAATAAGCATAAACTACCGGTTTTTAGTGTTTATTTGGAACCTCGGTTACTTAAAGGATTATTTATCTATGAATTCTAATCAAATTTGTCAAAATATTAAACGAATAAAAGAAAATATTTCTGCAAATGTGCAATTAATTGCTGTTTCAAAAACAAAGCCGGTGGAAGATATTTTGACGGCTTACAATTGTGGACACCGTGATTTTGGTGAAAAT
>JALSTJ010000035.1 GCA_026983815.1 Flavobacteriales bacterium | reverse complement strand
TAAACAATATGAAAATGAAGAATTATTTTTTTATACTGCTTACCCTATTAAGTTTGACAGCTACACAAGCTCAAATAAATAGCATTCAAGATTTTGTTATTAAAAATGAAGAACTGAAAATGCTTACCGTAAGAATCGCTAAAAATTATATTATGACCGGAGTATTACCCGGAAATAAAAAACTTCAAAAAGAATATGAAAATGACAAAAACACTTTCCAAGAAACTTTAGTGGAACTCACCAATAATTCACCAAATGATGAAATTGAAATCGAATTACAAAAATTGGGTTTATCTTGGATGATGATGGATCGAATTCTTAGTAAAAAATATGATGGAGCCGCTGCATTAAAAGTTTTGAACTATAGTGAAAAAATGGTGGAGGAAATAGATAATATTACCAATCTGGTATTGGAGTCAACCAAACAAAAATCCGTAAGATATCTTAAAGCCAGCTCAGATGGACGTATGCTAACACAAAAGTTACTTTTGTATTACATGGCAAATAAAGTTAAATTAAGAGATCCCAATATCCCCAAAAGCTTTGAAAATACCAAAACCAGACTTTATGATATCATTAAATTATTAACAGAAGCAGCTCAAAATGATCCCAATTTAAAAACCGATGAAGGAATTCAATTATATATTGATATGATTAAAGACGGATATGGAAAAGTAAGAAAAACTCTAACCCTTAGTTCAAAAGTTCATCCATTAACCGCTAATCTAATAATCAATCAATTAACTGAAAATTTTGATTTACTAACCAATATTATCTACGAAAAATTCAACGGATAATATTCAAATTAACCAAATACTATAAACTCAACTATATATGTATAAATCGAAGATTACAGGCTTGGGAATGTATGTTCCCGAACGGATTGTGAAAAATGATGAACTGACACAATACATGGATACCAACGACGCATGGATACGGGAACGAACAGGAATTGAAGAAAGACATTGGGTGAACCCAGGAGATGGAAATACCACTTCAAAAATGGGAACAGAAGCTGCCAAAATAGCAATTGAAAGAGCAGGTTTAACTCCACAAGATATAGATATGATTGTTTTTGCCACTTTGAGCCCGGATTATTATTTCCCGGGCTCGGGTGTTTTAGTACAAGAACAATTAGGGTGCAACACCATACCCGCATTAGATGTTAGAAACCAATGTTCTGGATTTGTTTATGCATTAGCTACCGCCGACCAATTTATCAAAACCGGCATGTATAAAAATATCCTGGTAATAGGTTCAGAAGTGCAATCTACCGGATTGGACCTTTCAACTCGTGGTAGAGGAATTGCCGTAATATTTGGAGATGGTGCAGGCGCGTTGGTGCTGAGCAGAAATGAAGATAATGACGATAGTGACATCCTTTCCAACCATTTGCATTCCGAAGGAAAATATGCTAAAGAATTGACTAACTTAGTTCCGGGAGGAATTCATCCTCCAAGAGAATTAGTAGAAGAATGGCCCATAGATGATTTGAGTTATTATCCTTATATGAATGGGAATTTTGTTTTCAAACATGCAGTTGTTAGATTCCCCGAAGCCATCATGGAAGGGCTTCAAGCCAATAATTTAACGCCTCAAGACATCAATTTATTAGTACCACATCAAGCCAATCTAAGAATTTCTCAATTTGTACAAAAAAGATTGGGAATGAAAGATGAGCAAATTATGAATAATATCCAAAAATATGGAAATACAACCGCAGCTTCAATACCTATTGCCCTTACCGAAGCATGGGAACAAGGAAGAATAAAAAGAGGTGATTTGGTAGTGCTTGCTGCTTTTGGTAGCGGATTTACTTGGGGTTCCAATATTATTAGATTCTAATCATTTTCATAATGTAAAATTTTTAAGCCGAAATATTTCGGCTTTTTTTTATAAAAATATTAAGAAAACTTATGGGTTTTATTACTAAATTTGTAAAAATCAGAAAAACTAAAAATATGAAATATTTTTTATCCTTTTTACTTGTCAGCATCACTATTTTTTATTCTTGTAAAGAAAATACCAAACAAAGAAATGCAAAAAAGCAAGCAGGTATTGAAGTAGTAAAACCAACCAAAGAAACAAATCCCATGCAAAAAAAAATCAACCAATATGTCAAAGTAAAACTTACAACGGATACTGCAAAACTCAATGAAGATGAAAAACAACTTTTGATACATCTTATCAAAGCCGTTCAATATATGGATCCTGCCTATTGGCCACAAACATTTGGAAATAAAGAAAATTTGATGAACCAAATTAAAGATTCTTTAACTCGTGTTTATGCAGAAATAAACTATGGTCCCTGGGATAGATTGGATGATAACAAAGCTTTCGTCGAAGGATATGGACCCAAACCTGACGGAGCCAATTTTTACCCGCCGGATATGACCAAAAGAGAGTTTGAAAAAGCCAATCTCCCTGATAAATCCAACCAATATACCATCCTTCGCAGAAATAAAGAAGGAAAATTATATACTATTCCCTACCATATCGCTTTCAAAAAATATCTGGAACCCGCAGCAGAAGAGTTAAAAAAAGCTTCAAAATATGCACAAGATCCTATGTTCAAAAAATATTTACTGATGAGAGCCGATGCCTTGCTTTCCGATAATTTTCGCCCGAGTGATATGCATTGGATGGATATGAAAAACAATCATTTGGATATTGTAATCGGTCCTATTGAAAATTATGAAGATCAATTATACAATTACAAAACAGCTTACGAAGGGGTGGTTTTAGTAAAAGATATGGATTGGAGCAAGAAATTGGCAAAATTCATTAAATTTTTACCCGAACTTCAGGAAAATTTGCCTGTTGAATCCAAATATAAACAAGAAAAACCCGGAACCCGTTCGGATCTCAATGCTTATGATGCGGTATATTATTCCGGCGAAGCCAATACAGGTGGAAAAACCATAGCGATTAATCTACCCAATGACGAAGTAGTGCAACTCAAAAAAGGAACCCGTCGTTTACAACTAAAAAATGTAATGAAAGCCAAATTTGATAAAATTTTGGTGCCGATTGCCAATATGATTATTGACCCTTCTCAACGCAAATATATCAAGTTTGATGCTTTTTTTGCCAACACAATGTTTCATGAAGTTGCGCATGGATTAGGTATCAAAAATACCATCAATGGTAAAGGAACCGCTAGAAAAGCATTAAAAGAACATTATTCGGCTATTGAAGAAGGAAAAGCTGATATCTTGGGCTTGTATATGGTCGACCAATTACACAAAAAAGGTGAAATCCAAGGCGACATGAAAGATTATATGACAACCTTCATGGCAAGTATTTTTCGTTCCATCCGTTTTGGCGCCGCAGATGCTCATGGAGTTGCCAATATGATACGTTTCAATTATTTTAAAGACCGAGGCGCATTCACAAGAAATCCTGATGGAACCTACAAAGTCAATTATGACAAAATGTATGATGCCATGAAATCTTTATCGGCTTTAATTCTGAAATTGCAAGGGGATGGAGATTATGAAGCAGTTTCAAAATTGGTTCAAGAAAAAGGTATCATACCTGAGCAATTAAAAAAAGATTTACAAAAACTCAATGATGCAAATATACCGGTTGATATTATTTTTGATCAAGGTATTCAAACATTAGGATTACAAGAAAAATAAAAGATGTTTGCACTTTATAAAAAAGAAATCATACAGTTTTTTTCTTCTCCGGTGGGATATATCGCATTGGCGGTATTTTTCATTTTAAATTCGCTATTCCTTTGGATTATTGAAGGAAATTATAATATACCGGATAATGAATTTGCCGAACTTACCCCCTTTTTTCAATTGGCACCTTGGATTTTGATGTTTGTAATTTCTGCTGTCAGCATGCGTTCTTTTTCAGAAGAATTCAAGTCCGGAACCATAGAAACTCTATTGACCAAACCACTGAAACAAAACAAAATTATTTGTGCCAAATTCTTATCGGTTTGGACCATTGCATTAATTTTGCTTTTACCTACTTTAATATACGTTATCAGCATATACAATCTAAGCATCGAAGGACAACATCCTGATACCGGTGTTATTATAGGCGGATACTTAGCACTTATTTTATTAACCGGAATTTATGCAGCTATCGGGATTTTTTCCTCACTCTTGTTTGACAATCAAGTCAATGCTTTTTTGATTTCCATTCTATTGATGTTTTTGTTATATTATGGTTTTGAAGGTATTGGAAATTTTAATTTATTGGGTTCTTTGGATTATCTTTTTCAATATTTGAGCATCGATTTTCATTATTCCAACCTAATCAAAGGTTTGGTTAAATTATCCGATGTGATTTTTTTTATTAGCACAGTGAGTTTATTCATCATTTTATCCAATCAAATTCTTTTGAAAAAAATCCAATAAAGATGAATGATTTTGTTGCATATAATCCCGTTAAAATATTTTTTGGAAAAAATTCTCTTGAAAAACTACCATTAGAATTAAAAAAAGCTGGAAATAAAGCATTGATTATTACAGGAAAGGAAAGTGCTAAAAAACATGGATATTTTGATGAACTAAGCCAAATTTTGGAACAGAATTCCATTGATTTTGTTGAATATTCCGGAATTAAACCCAATCCTGTTGTAGATGATGCCGAAAAAGCAGTATCTCTCGCCAAAGCAGAAAAAGTGGATATGATTATTGCCTTAGGTGGTGGCAGCGTTATTGATACAGCCAAATTGGTTTCCATTGCTTATCCTTCCAATCAAGAAGTCTGGAAGCTAATGAAAAGAGAAGTGAAGCCCACCAAAAACATTCCTTTGTTTCCAATTTTGACACTGGCAGCCACCGGCACCGAAATGAATGCAGC
>JALSTJ010000034.1 GCA_026983815.1 Flavobacteriales bacterium | reverse complement strand
AATTAAAATAAGATGAAAAATTACTCAACTTTTCCATATCCTTGGGTAAATCTTCATAGCGTTGCAATTGCGCTTTTAATATTTCCAAAGTAGCTTGGGTATCGGCTTCCGCCGAATGCGCATTGGTCAAGTCTCCATTGCAATAAAACTTGTAGGCGGCAGAGAGATTCCGCGGTTCCATTTTATGAAAAATATTCTGCACGTCAATCATATTATTGGTTTTCAAATCGAAATCTATTCCGGCACGCAAAAGCTCTTCGGCAAGCAAAGGAACATCAAACCGGTTGGAATTGAAACCGGCTAAATCGGCATCGTGAATCCATTCAAAAATTTCTTGGGCTATTTGTTCAAAACTCGGTGCATCTTTAACATCTTCATCCGTTATTCCGTGAACATCACTGGCTTCTTTGGGAATAGGCATTTGCGGGTTTACACGCCAAGTTTTTGTTTCCTCGGTTCCATTGGGTTCTACACGAATGATGGAAATTTCTACAATTCTATCTTTGGCGGTATTGATTCCTGTGGTTTCCAAGTCAAATACACATAAAGGTTTAGTGAGATTTAATTTCATTCTTTGGGATATTTTTTTGTTTTAATAATTTTATTCTTTTATGAATGGCGGCCGTGTCAATCTTTTTTATTTTGTTTTTAAAAATAACGGGTTTCCATTTATTTTGCAAATCTATAAATTTATATCCTAATTTATTGGGTTGCGGGTCTAATATTTCGTCCAAAAATGCTCGTTGCAAGATATCTTCTATCCAATAATCTTCTTTTTTATGGACGGGGTCAAATTTAACTTTTAGATCAACATGATACAATTTTGCCATATTTTGATACCAAAAAGCCGTCCATCCGCTTTTGTATTTTTTGAGAATTTCATAAACGGTTTGTCCGGTTTGCCGATGCACTAGTTTAGATAAAAATCTACCTTCGGATTGCGTCAAATTTTTCAATTGGGGTTCCAATTCTTTTTTTATCCAACGTTGAATAATTTTGATATATCGTTTTTTTTGTCTTTTGGTTTTCAGATGATTCAGACGATTTTCGAGTTTGGTAAGATTATCTCCTGCCATTTTGGCAAAGGGATAAACTTTATAAATTTTGCGTCTGATCCAGCGATATTTTCTCAATTCATTATAATTGGAAAATTGTATCTTGGGTAAGATAACTATTGAATCCAAACTCAATACCGGAATCGAATCCGCTGATTTATAAAATAAAAGATTATCGGTTCTTAAACTGTCTTGTTGTCCAAAAACAGATTTTGAAACAAAAAAAATCATTATTGATATAAACAAAAATTTACTTTTCATAAGTTTGGAACAATTATTTCATGAATATAATACAAATTAATAGATTTTTTGTTTAATAAAAGATAGAATTATTCTATTTTTGAATTTTCTAAAATATCCAACAAGAATAATGCCCAAGTTTATTTTCTTTTTATTTTTTATAAGTTTTTTTGATACTTTTGGTCAACAAGACAGTATCCAAATGCCTTTGGACATTCCATTGTCCCTATCAGGAAATTTTGGAGAACTTCGAAGCAATCATTTTCATTCGGGATTGGATATCAAAACCAATAGTGAAGAAGGATTGCCGGTATATGCCATTGACAACGGATATGTTTATCGTATTAAAATCAGTAGGAGCGGATATGGCAAAGCGCTGTATATCAAGCATCCTTCAGGTTTGATATCGGTTTACGGACATTTGCAAAAATTTAATCCTACCATTGAAAATTATATCAAACAAAAACAATACAAAAAGAAAAGTTACGAAATTGAAGTTTTTCCTTATAAAATTGAATTACCTGTAAAAAAAGGAGAAATTATTGCCTATTCGGGAAATACAGGTGGTTCTTCCGGACCTCATTTACATTTTGAAATCAGAAATTTACAAGAACACCCTTTGAACCCAATGTCTTATGGGTTTACCGTGCCCGATACTATTCGTCCCAAAATAAGAGGTTTGTATGCATATACTTTGGACAGTTTATCTCATATCAATCAGGTCCAAGGACGAATTCCTTTGTTTTTTCATAAGGAAAATGATTCGACACTTACCACGGATCCAATAATTGCTTATGGAAAAATAGGATTTGGCATTGATGCGTATGATCGTGAAAATAACAGTTACAACCACAATGGTTTATATAAAGTTCAAGTATTGGAAAATGGAACGATAATTTATGAACATGTTTTGGAAGAACTTTCTTTTTTTTGGTCACATTATGTCAATGTTTTTATGGATTATCCGTATTACAGACAAAAACGCAAGAAAATACAAAAACTTTTTGTAGAACCTTATAACCATCTTCAAATCTATACACAGTTGGTTCATGACGGCATGATTGAGGTCAAACACAAAAAGAATTATTATATTACCATTATAGCCAAGGATTTTTATGACAACTCAACTTATATAAAAATTCCCGTTTATGGTATTCATGCTCCAATCGTTGAAAAACTAAAAATAAACAGAACTCCTTATTTAGTTAAAGCCGGTAAAAAAACAACTTTTGATTTTGGAAAAGTTAAAATGATTTTTAGAAAAAATTCTGCATATTATGATTTTTATTTAAACTACAAACCCATTCGCAATGGATTTGTTATTTCCAATGGAAAAGCACCTGTTCACAAGCCGGTCATTTACAAGTATGATATTTCAAGAGTGCCAATAAACTACCGTAAATATTTATATTTAGGGCATCAAGCAGGAAAAAATCTCTATTATACATATTCCAATATCAAAGGAGATACTTTGACTGCTTTTTCTTCCAGAATGGGAAAATTTTTGGTCAGTATGGACACTATTCCACCCCAATTGTATCCTGTAAATTTCAAACCCAAAACAAATTTAACAGATTATCATTATCTTCGTTTGGAAACTTTTGATTTGCAATCCGGCATCAAAGATTATAATGGATATATCGACGGACAATGGATTTTATTGGAATATGATTACAAAAAACATGCATTGGTATATGATTTTTCCGATAAAAAACTCAAAGGATTTAAACATATATTAAAAGTGGTTGTGTCTGATCATGTGGGAAATGAAAGCACATTTAAAACTTATTTTTACAGAAAAGAAAGATAATAAAACTATGAAAAAAATAATTATACTAATTTTAGCCGCCTACTTATTTAACGCTTGTAATATGATTAAAGCTCCCGAATTTAAAGGGATTGACAAAATTGATTACAAAATAAAAGATAACGGAAAATTTTATCTGATTGCCCAAGCAAAATTTCACAACCCCAACCTGGTCGGTGGAAAATTCAAAGTGGAAAACATTCAAGTGTATGCCGACGACAAACCGGTGGGAGTTTTAAATTCCGAATCTTATAAAGTGCCTTCCAAAAAAGATTTTGTTATTCCGCTTGAAATTGAATTTGATAAAAGCTTTTTTTCAAAAAAAAATAATATTCTCGATGTATTAAACACTCTGATAAACAATAAACTAAAAGTAAAATACAAAGGAATTATTCGTTATGTATCTCACGGATTAAATGTTCCTTACAAAATTGATTATCAGCAAGATGTTAAAATTTATGATAAAAAATGACAGCAGGAGATACTTATAAAACAATTGAAAAATCGGCAGGACCGGAAATATTCAAAGATCGCAAGAGCAAATTTTTAGGTTATGCTTTTCCGGTGAAATCTCGTGAGGAAATAAAAAAATATGTTGAGCAACTCAAAAAAGAACATCATCAAGCCCGGCATTGGTGTTATGCTTATATTATCGGGATTGAAAAACCCGAAGAACGCGCAAACGATGACGGTGAACCATCAAACTCCGCAGGAATGCCTATTCTAAATCAAATCAAATCCAAAGAACTTACCAATGTATTGGTCGTAGTGGTCAGATATTTCGGCGGTGTAAAATTAGGCGTTAGCGGATTGATAAACGCTTATAAAACCGCCGCACAAATGGTCTTGGGCGAAGCCGAAATTGTTGAAAAAATATTAACAAAAGAACTTCATATGGAATTTGGTTACGAAGAGATGAACAAAGTAATGCGAATCATCAAAGAAAACAATTTGCACATCATCCATCAGGAAATGACGGATAAAGTCAAAATAAGTTTGGAAATCCGCCGGGACGATTTTGAAAAAATAAAAAGTTATTTTGAAAAAATTTATACGATTAAAGTTAATAATTAATCCCCAACTAACTTTAAGCAAAAATATGAAATGATATCCTATCAATCATTTCATACACAATCAGCTTTAATTACCGATCAATCTTGTCCTAAATAAATTTTTTTACTTTTTCCATCGATGAACATTTCGACCTTGCTCAATGGTAACAAAATCCCGATAGCTATCGGGAGACAGAATCACTCATACTTCACAAGAGCTTCATACAGCAGACAGTTTTACGTTCCATTCACTTCAAATTTAACGAAAAATCCTCGTATGCCGATAAGGATTTCAAAGCTCCCCTTCCCCATCATTTTTATTACTAATATAAATCAAAACATTATTTTGTTTATGGAAAATATTTAGGACGGAATTGATTACCGATAGAAACAAAAAAACTTTTCAATCTTTGCTTTTTTTATAAATCTGCAGAAATTACAATTTATTAACATAAATTAAAGATTATGTTAATATTAACTTGTTCTATTTGTAAGGAACATTAACACAGTAGAATGAAAAAAATTTTATTTTTAATAGGCATAATCATTTATTCCAATTTATTGGCACAAAACAATTTACACGGAAAAGTTACCGATGGAGACGAAGCTATACCCGATGTAAGTATTTCATTAAAAAATACAAATTTTTATGCCATAACGGATTTTGACGGA
>JALSTJ010000033.1 GCA_026983815.1 Flavobacteriales bacterium | reverse complement strand
TAATTCGGACTGCAAATTTATAATTTTTTTTAATATAAAGGACAATTTTTTTATTTTTTTGTTTGTGATTCCAGAACATTTTCCGTAAGCTCTTGATATTCCTTTCTTTTTTTATAGATATCGATTGCGGCAAAAATCGCTTCGCGGAACGAATCGGGATTGGCAATTCCTTTTCCGGCAATTTCATAAGCCGTTCCGTGGTCGGGGGAAGTCCGGATTTTATTGAGTCCGGCTGTATAGTTTACTCCTTTTCCAAAACTCAAAGTCTTAAAAGGAATCAATCCTTGATCGTGATACATGGCTAAAACGGCATCAAATTTTTTGTAATGATTGGAACCGAAAAAACTGTCCGCAGGATAAGGACCGAAAACCAAATGTCCTTCATTGTTCAATTTTTCTATTGCCGGTTGAATAATTTCTATTTCTTCTTTTCCGATAATTCCACCATCTCCGCTATGCGGATTAAGTCCCAATACAGCAATTCTGGGTTTTTCCAATCCGAAATCTTTTATCAAACTTTCTTCCATTGTTTGAATTTTTGTTTGAATTTTTTTACCGGTGATTTGTCCTGCAACATATTTCAATGGCACATGGTCGGTAACCAAACCGACTTTTAAATCTTCCGTAATCATAAACATCAAAGGATTGCCTTCCAATTCTTGGGATAGATAATCGGTATGTCCGGGAAATTCATAATCTTCGGATTGAATGGTTTTTTTATTAAAAGGTGCGGTTACCAATACATCAATTGTTCCTTTTTTTAAAGCTTCAACCGCTTTGATAAAAGAATCCACCGCATATTTTCCAATAACCGGATCGGGTTTTCCCAAATTAACGGGAACGGGTTCTTTCCAAAGATTCAATACATTTAATTTATTGTGAAATGCTTTTTCCACATTCATAATTCCATGCACGGGAATATCTATTTTTAACGCTTTTTTCTGATATGAAAGTGCTTTGGTAGAAGCAAATACAATAGGAGTGCAAAAATCAAACATCATTTGGTCTTGAAATGTTTTAAGAATAATTTCCGGACCAATTCCATTCATATCTCCAATACTTATTCCTACTTTTATTTTTTGTGATTTGTTTTTCATCGTATTATTGAAATTTAACAACTTACAAAGTTACATTAAATTTTATAAAACAAAAAGAGGGCACTTTTAAAGTTACCCTCTTGGTTTTTGAGACCGGTTTGTGTGTGAAACTATTTTCCCAAAAAAGCCGCATACATCCAGCTGAGTTTTTCTTGCTCACGGATATAATCGCTCATCAGGGCGTTGGTTCCTTCGTCGTTATATTCACCGGATAAATCCAAAATATTTCGTTGTTTTTGTATTAAAATTTCAAAAGCTTTCAGGATTTCTTCAACATCCTTTATTCCGTCGGATGTTTCGCTTACTTCTTGAATTTGTGATTTTTCCAGATATTTCGAATAACGGTATTCCGGTTGTAATCCCAAGGTTAAGATACGTTCGGCCAATTCATCTATTTTAATGATCAAATCATTATACAATTCTTCAAATTTGGCATGCAATTCAAAAAATTTTTCTCCTTTGATATTCCAGTGCATTCCTCTAACATTCTGATAGAAAACAGAATAATTTGCCAAAAGATCATTTAAGTTTTCGGCTAATATTTTACTTTTTTCGGCGTCTAAACCTATATAATTTTGCTTTTTCATAACTTTTGTTTTTTATTGTTTATAGGACAAAGATAGAACGTCAAATTTGTCAGAACAATAAAAAATTATTATATTATTTTATTGCATAATCAATTTTGCTTATCAAAAAAAATAAAAAAACCGCCTGTAAAAAGCGGTTTTATAAATTGAAATGATAAAAAATATTATTTCAAAGCTGCCAAAACATCATCATAATCGGGTTCATCAACAATTTCGGGAACTTGTTGCGTATAGATAACTTTTCCGTTTTCGTCAATCACTACAACCGCTCTTGAATAAAGTTCGGCCAAAGGTCCGTCAATGATTTCCACTCCGTAATCTTTACCAAAACTTCCACTACATTTGAAGCCCGAAAGGTTGATTACATTTTCGATACCTTCGCTGGTGCAAAATCTTGCATGGGCAAAAGGCAAATCTTTTGAGATAGCCAATACTTTGGTATTATTCATAGCAGTTGCCAATTCATTGAATTTCCTTACCGATGCGGCACAAGTGGGCGTGTCCAAACTCGGAAAAATGTTTAATACCAATTTGTTTCCTTTGAAATCATTTAAACTTTTGTCGCTTAAATCGGTTGCGGTAAGTTTAAAATCAGGTGCCATACTTCCTTTGGAAGGCAATTCGCCTATTGTATTTACAAGGTTTCCTTTTAATGTTATTTTTGCCATTTTATTATGTTTTTTTGTTATTCAAAGATACATTTTATATATTAATCCAAACTCATTTTTCATTATTTATTTTTATAATATCAATAGCTTAAATTTATAATGCCTTAGTTTTTATTTTTAATTGAATGAATAATCTTTACTTTTGTATAATAATGTAATGATATATGAAGAGAAAATCCCTTGAAGAAGTACATAGCAGTGTGGATACCTTGAAGAAAAAAGGTTTTTTTCGGAAGTTACTGGCTTTTATGGGACCGGCATATCTCATCAGTGTCGGATATATGGATCCGGGGAATTGGGCAACGGATTTAGCCGGTGGAAGTCAGTTTGGTTATACTTTGATTTGGGTGTTGCTCATGTCCAATATTATGGCTTTGCTCTTGCAGAGTTTAAGTGTTCGTTTGGGTATTGTCCGTGGATTGGACTTGGCACAAGCTTGTAGAGAATCATATCCGCCCATAGTTAATTTTGCTTTGTATGTTTTGGCTGAAATTGCCATTATAGCTACGGATTTGGCAGAAGTTATCGGAATGGCTATCGGACTGAACTTGTTATTTGGTATTCCGCTGATTTGGGGTATTCTGATTACTTTTTTGGATACATTTGTTTTGTTGTTTTTGATAAACAAAGGTATGCGTAAAATGGAAGCTTTCATCTTATCTTTGGTTTTTATAATCGGATTGGCATTTTTGATTGAAATGTTTTTGGCAAAACCCCATTTGGGAAGTGTGCTGCAAGGTTTTATTCCTTCTATTCCCAATAGTGATGCTTTGTATATCGCTTTGGGAATTATCGGTGCAACGGTGATGCCGCATAATTTGTATTTGCATTCCTCACTGGTGCAAACCCGCAAATTCGATTGGTCAAAAAAAGGAATCAAAGAAGCTTTGAAATACAATTTTATCGATAGTGCCATAGCGCTGAATTTGGCTTTTTTTGTAAATGCCGCCATTTTGATTTTAGCTGCTGCCACTTTTTACAAAGCCGGACTTTTTCAAGTAGCGGAAATACAAGATGCTTATAAATTATTGGAACCTTTGTTGGGGTCAAAATTGGCACCTATGCTTTTTGCCATAGCGCTTATCGCTGCGGGACAAAGCTCTACGATTACCGGAACACTTGCCGGACAAATTATAATGGAAGGTTTTATCAATATCAGAATTCAACCTTGGGTCAGAAGAATGATTACACGCCTTTTTGCCATTGTCCCCGCCATTGCGGTAATATTGATATTCGGAGAGAGCTATACCGGAAAACTTTTGGTGTTAAGTCAAGTAATTTTGAGTTTGCAATTGGGTTTTGCCATCATTCCCTTGATACATTTTGTCAGCAATAAAAATAGTATGGGAAAATTTGCTATTCAATTGCCTACCCGAATTTTTGCTTGGATTATCACATTGATTATCATTAGCTTGAATATCGCTTTGGTCGTCAATGAAATGAAAAATTGGATAAAAATCATTGATAATCCTTTTTGGATATTTTTGATTTTTATGGCTTTAACAATAGTTACCGCTTTACTTTTGTATGTTACTTTTATGCCTTTTGTCAAAGGACTGAAAGAAAAAAAATTGGCTTTGCATGCTTTGGACGACATCGATTTGGATTTTGCTCCGCCGGTCTATAAAAAAATTATGATTGCTTTGGATTTTTCCGATATCGATAAAGAAGTTTTGCGGCACGCATTGGCTTTGGGAAATCCTCAAACCGAATATTTATTGACGCATATCGTGGAAAGTATTCCTGCCATTTATCATACCAAACATTCGCGCGATTATGAAACCTTGAAAGATGCGGAAGTTTTGGATAGATATGCTCAAAAGATTGAAGCTTCGGGCTATAAGGTAAGCACGCAAATAGGTTTCGGTTCGCCTAAAAATGCCATACCCGATATTGCTGTCAAATTTCATCCCGATGTATTGGTTTTGGGTTCTCACGGACATAAATTGTTGAAAGATATTCTGTTTGGAACGACCATTAATTCGGTTCGTCATCGATTGAAAATTCCGGTGTTTGTGGTTAGATCATAAGCTTACAAAACCTGTCCCAACCCAAAAAATACAGCGAACAAAAATGTTCCAATTGCCAATTTTTTTAATTCGGGGTCAAAATCTTTGGGGTTTTGGATTAAAAGCACTTTTACGGTGTGTTTCAGTATCAAAATATACGGAAGAATAAAAATCCATTGCCAAGGACTTTTGTAATGATGATAATTGTATGCTTGTGCTAAAAATAAAGGTAAAATAGTAAGTAGCACGTGATATTTTTTGGCATTTTCCAAACCTATTTTGACCGGAATGGTTTTTTTGCCGGATAGTTTATCGGATGCCAAGTCGCGCATATTGTTGAGATTAAGCACGCCCATACTCAAAAATCCGATACTCAATGCCGGAAAAATCAGAGTCCAATCCGCCTGTTGAGCGTAGAGATAATATCCCCCGATGACTGATACTAATCCGAAAAAAATCAATACAA
>JALSTJ010000032.1 GCA_026983815.1 Flavobacteriales bacterium | reverse complement strand
TCAAAGCATAAGTTTTTGAAAGTTTGGGTTGAAATTGATGTAATGGCATGGCATTCTCTACTTGCTCAATACTAACAACAACAATATCTTTTGATTTTAATTCCGATACCAAATTCAAAGTATCCGGGATATATTCCCAATCTACAGAATCGGTAGCACCCAAAGCAGTTTTGTGTATATCTTTATGCGGAGGTTGAGCGGTAATACCACATAGATAAATCTTTTGTATCCGAAATGCATCGGCAGTTCTAAACACCGAACCGATATTGTTTAAACTTCTAATATTATCCAAAACAATAACCAAAGGAGTCTTATCCGCTTCTTTAAACTCTTGGGCTGTCAAACGATTTAACTCACTATTTTTTAACTTTCTCATTTTATGGTTTTAAATAACAAAAATAGATGAAAAGTAATTATGTAACAAATTATTATTATTTTCGTCAAAAGAATGAAACCAAAATTTATCGATGACTCAACTAGAATTTGTCAGCATAATTAAAAAACTTGAAAATCACATGTTTCGTCTAGCCAAATCTATATTGATTTCAACAGATGAAGCAGCTGATGCCGTGCAAGAGATTGCTGCCAAACTATGGTTAAAAAAAGAAAAATTAGATGATATTTCAAACAAAGAAGCATATTTTATGCGGGCAGTGAGAAACTATTGTTTGGATCGCTTAAAATCTAAGCAAGCGCAAGAAGGAAGATTTGATGATATTTCCTATAAAAGTCAAAGTTTTTCAAGTGAAAGAAAATATGAAAAAAAAGAGGCATACCTTTTGATATTAAAAATTATGGAACAACTCCCTGAAACGCAAAGAAGTATTATTCAATTAAGAGATATTGAGGGATATGAATATAAAGAAATCGCTGAAATACTTGACATGAAAGAAAATGCTATTAGAACGGCTCTATCACGTGCACGTAAA
The DNA here is from genome assembly GCA_026983815.1 of Flavobacteriales bacterium. GTDB lineage: Bacteria > Bacteroidota > Bacteroidia > Flavobacteriales > Flavobacteriaceae > JALSPZ01. Next base: position 3,973 of record JALSTJ010000032.1, on the reverse strand, counting down.
ACTTTGAAAAATGCTTTAATTAAAGAATATGAATATGGACTATAAACAAATAGATAAAATATTAAATAAATATTTGGATGCTTTGACAAATACTGATGAAGAGAAACAGCTAAAAAAATATTTTTCGGGGAATGATATCGCACCCGAACATTTAATATATAAACCCTTATTTGATTTCTATGAACAAGAACGATTTGTAACAAATCCAGAACCTATTCGTTATCAAATTGGTAAACCCAAAAAAAATTATTTTCTAGCAATTGCTGCTACTCTTATAATAGGTTTAGGAATTTTTGGACTTATTAGAAAAACAAATAAGCACATCCAAGTTGCCGGCAAAGATACCAAAAACAAGGTAGTAAAAGAAATGAAAGTATATACCAAGCATTTGAATGAAGGTATTAAAAACGTAAGCGCTTTGAGTTTATTCGGACAAAAAACCCAAAAGGTTTTTAAAGTCCATCAAGATACATTAAAAAAGAAAACAAAAGAAAACAAATAATCATGAAAAAAATATTATTATTTCTAACATTTTTGACTTTCGGCTTCAGCTATGCCCAAAATATTTTTGATAAATATGAGGATATGGATGGCGTAACATCCATTATTGCTACTAAAGATATGTTTGAAATGTTGGGCTCAATTGAACCCGAAGGAAAAAAAGGTAAAGAAGAACTTGAATTGCTAAAAAATCTAACCGGTCTAAAGGTTTTTAGCACGGATAAGCCCGATTTATATAAGCAATTTTCAAATGATTTCAATGCTTATATTCAAAAGAAAAATATGAAAGAACTCTTGCGTATTAATGATGAAGATGCCAATGTAAAATTTTACGTTATCAAAGGAAGTAAACCCTATCTTGCTAAGGAATTAGTTATGATTTTAACCGGAAAAAATAAAAAGCAAGGAATGGTGATTATGGATATTACGGGAAATATCGATTTGAGAAAACTATCCAAATTAAATAGTAAAGTTCAAGTAGTAAATAAAAAATATTTTGAAGAAGTTGAAAAAAGCATAAAAAATCAATAATGAAAAGTTTATTTGGAATTTTTACATTCATCGCGCTATTGTCCTTAACCTCTTGTCAAAAGGACCATCTGGAAAATTACTTTGTGCAAGCCAGTGAAAACCCTGATTTTCTGGTAGTCAATTTACCTTCTAATTTAGTGAGTTTTGATAAGGACAAATTGAGTAAACAAACCAAAAATGATTTAAAAAAACTTAAAAAATTCAATATCATCTTATATAAAAATGACTATCCCTTGGAACAAAAAAAGAAAGAATATGTAAAACTAGAACATATATTATCCGATTATACAACTTTGATTCAAGTAAAAAACAAAGGTTATAAAATAAATTTTATATATGAAGGAAAACCGGATGATATAGAAAAATTAATTTTTTTGGGAAAAGATAAAAACGACAATTTTATGCTTGGAGTTTTAAATACTAAAGGCATGGATGTGCAAAGCATTTATGAAGCAGTTAAACACATTAAATCCATAGACAACTCTGGAGCAAAACAAGTAATTGATATCATCAAAGAAGACTAATTCTTTGGTAATTTTATCAAATATTTTTTTTGATTTTTATTTTCCAGTTTATTTTTCCTCAGCCATGGATTGAGTAATTTAATAGTTTTATAATTTGTTCCCAAGTTTTTGGCAAATAAAGCCAAATCGGTTATGGATGAGTCCACTTCTATTTTTTTCGTAGGAGACAATTTATATAAATCATTTTCACTAAAAAGAAAGCCAAAATCATTAGGATGTTCTAAAATTTCTTTAATGATAATAATCCTAGGGACATATCGGGAAGTTTCTTCATTGAGAAATAAATCATAATAATTATTTACTTTCTGTTTTTCCAATTCCTTTGAAATTTTGTTCACCCCTGCATTATATGAAGCGGCAGCCAAAGTCCATGAGCCAAATTTTTGCTTGGCTTTTTTCAAATACTCACAAGCGGCTTTTGTTGCTTTTTCCAAATGATAACGTTCATCTACATCATCATTTATTTCCAAACCCAAGTCTTTACCTGTTTTTTTCATAATTTGCCAAAATCCTTTAGCTCCGGAAGGGGATGTAACATTTTGCAAACCACTTTCGGCAACAGCCAAATATTTGAAATCATCCGGCACTCCCTCTTCTTTTAGTATAGGTTCAATGATGGGAAAATATTTATGCGACCGTTTGATCATCAATAAGGTATTGGATTGCCAATAGGTATTTACCAATAATTCCCTATCAATCCGTTCACGAATATCCGAATGAGTTATCGGAACAGTTTCATCGACAAAAGTTAAACTATCCGGTAGCGGAACAGCATAAATTCTATAGTGATTCAAAAAACCGTTTTTTACCGAAGTTTCCGTATGAGGATCTGTCTTGAAATTATATCCAAATATCCCTGCCAATAATAATATAATAAGTGTAAAAATTATTTTTTTCATCAAGAAATTTTCATTAATTATCAAAAATAACAAAAAAATTATGCCAAATCAAAAATTTTAAGATTTATTTTTTTCAGTTATTATCTTTTTTAATGCATCAATAGCATCTCTATATTTAGCAGCATTTATAAAATCCAATTCTTTGGCAGCTTTTTCCATTTTTTTTCGTATTTCTCTGATTTCTTTTTCAATTTCTTTTGGAGTTTGATATAGAGCTTTATCTTCTGCAACTTGTGAAGTTAAATCTTCTTTAAAAGCATAGGATTTCATTTCATTTTGTAACAAATGGCTATCCAAGGATTTTATAATTGGTTGTGGAGTAATTCCATGTTTTAGATTATAAGCTATCTGTTTTTCCCGACGACGATTGGTTTCATCAATAGTTTTTTGCATGCTTTGCGTGACTTTATCGGCATACATTATGGCAGTCCCGTTGATATGACGTGCCGCCCGTCCAATAGTTTGCGTTAATGATTTATGAGAACGCAAAAATCCTTCTTTATCGGCATCTAAAATGGCAACCAAAGAAACTTCGGGTAAATCCAATCCTTCACGCAACAGATTTACCCCCACCAAAACATCAAATCGTCCTTTGCGCAAATCGTGCATAATTTCCACCCTTTCCAAAGTATCCACATCGGAATGAATATAACGACTTCGCACATTGATTTTTGTCAAATATTTGGTCAATTCTTCCGCCATTCTTTTGGTTAAAGTGGTTACCAATACTCTTTCGTCTTTCGTTACACGTTTTTGGATTTCATCCAACAAATCATCAATTTGATTTTGGGAAGGTCTGATTTCAATTACCGGATCGAGTAAACCGGTAGGACGAATCACTTGCTCTACAATTACACCACTCGATTTTTGCAATTCATAATCTGCCGGTGTTGCACTAACATATAAAACTTGATGTTGCATTTGTTCAAATTCTTCAAATTTCAATGGACGATTATCCAAAGCCGAAGGCAAACGGAAACCGTATTCCACCAAAGTTTCTTTTCTGCTTCTATCGCCCCCATACATAGCATGCACTTGCGGAATGGTTACGTGACTTTCGTCAATGACCATTAAATAATCTTCGGGAAAATAATCCAACAAACAAAATGGTCGTGTTCCGGGAGCTCTTCCATCCAAATATCTGGAATAATTCTCAATGCCCGAACAATAGCCCAATTCTTTCATCATTTCTATATCAAATTCGGTTCGTTCTTTTAAACGTTTGGCTTCCAAATGTTTCCCGATACTGTGAAAATATTCCAATTGTTTTCCCAAATCCAATTGAATTTGTTTAATGGCATCGTTTAATTTATCAGGAGAAGTAACAAAAATATTAGCAGGATAAATATCTATTTGTTCTACGGTATCCATTAATTCACCGGTTTCGGTATGAAAAACTTCAATTTCATCAATCTCATCTCCCCAAAAATTGATACGAAAATATCTATCGGTATATGAAGGGTAAACGGTAATGGTATCTCCTTTTACGATAAAACTTCCCGATTTTGGAATTTCACT
>JALSTJ010000031.1 GCA_026983815.1 Flavobacteriales bacterium | reverse complement strand
ACTTTGGGATATTTGGGAAAATATCAATTCGGACGTTCTACTTTGCGAGAACTCAATATTAGAAAAAGTCCCAAAAAATTTCTAAAAGATCCGTTATTGCAAGAAAAAGCATTTATTGCAAATTTGGAGAAAAACAAATGGATATTACGTAAAGAAATAAAAAAATTCTCCGGCAAATGGATACATGGAATTAAAATTACAGAATCCGGTATTTTAGCCGCTGCACATCTAGGAGGAGCTGGAGCGGTTCAAAAATTCCTTTGGTCGTATGGAAAGGAAACCAAAACGGATGCTTACGGGACTAAAATTGAATATTATTTAAAAAAATTCTCAGGTTACGATTTAAACAACATCAAACCTAAAAAAGAACCGCAAATTATTGAATAAAAAAAAGCGGGTGAATGTTCACCCGCTTTTTTTATGATTAATAAGTTTTATATTGTTTTTTTACTTGATCGAGCTGACGTTTGATATCTCTTTCTTTCAACAATTCCCGCTTATCGTATTTTTTACGACCACGTGCCAATCCGATTTCCAATTTAGCCCAACCTTTCTCGGTAATGAACATTCGCAAAGGAACTATTGTCATTCCGTTTTTGTCCACCTCACGTTTGAGTTTTCGTAATTCTTTTTTATTTAAAAGTAACTTTCTTTCACGTTTGGGCTGGTGATTGTAATGTGTGCCGTGGCTGTATTCATTGATATACATATTTACTACAAACAGCTCACCGCGATCATTAAACTCACAAAAACTATCCGACAAACTGGCTTTTCCTTCACGAATAGCTTTGATTTCCGTCCCGACCAATTGAATTCCCGCGATATATTTATCTAGAATTTCATAATCAAAACGAGCCCGTTTGTTACGAATATTGATATTATTTTTGAACTGCTTTTTTTCCTTCGACATTTATTCAATAAATTAGTTATTATTTCAATTTTTCTTTTATTTCCACCAAAACTTTTTCAACTTCATCAGGTTTTATTCCGGTAATTTCAGCTATTTCACCTACGGACAATCCACCCAAAGAATTTAAATCCAAAATACGACGAATGATTTCAGGCAATTGTCCGTAAATATTGCCAAACAAAGCACGTAATTTTTCATCGCGGAAATCATCGGGATTTAAGCCCAAACTTTTGGCAAATTCAGCAGTGGAATCAAAATCGAACAAGAAAACACGCGGTTTGAATTCTTTTTGCATATAAGATATATCTTCATCCGTGAGATCATTTACCAAAACCGGTTCGCCATCTGCATTTGCAGTTAATTGTTCTTTTAGAATGGATATTTCTTCTTTTAAAATTTCATTTACAGGAATTTTATTACGGATTTGATTTTCTTTTTCTACAATAGATTCTAAAATCGTATCGGCTAATTTAAATAATTCTACCCGCAATTGGTTTTCATTTTCAATTGCATCAAATTTTTCATAAATTTTTAAATAGACATCTGCCAAAATATCAGTAGGACTGTAAAAATTGACAGGTAATTTATTCTTTATCTCATAGAAACGAATTCTATGTTTGATATATCTTTCCAACTTCGGTAGATAATTTTCCAATATCTTATTGAATTCCTTGGAGTTATTAACTTTTTTATGTTGTTTGAGTTGTGCAAATTTTTCCATAATTGTTTTTTTATTTATTGTATTGCAAAATATATTCCAATACTTTTTTCATCAAATGCGCTCTATCCTTTCCTCTTACATTGTGTTTGGCTGTCGGATAGAGATAAAAATCCATTTGAATTCCTTTTTTAATCGCTTCTCTGTGCAAGGCAATATCGTGTTGTGGCACCACCACATCGTCTTGATATCCGTGAATGGTCAATAATTTTCCTTTCAGATTTTGAATTTTATTCAATACGCTTGTTTCCTTAAAACCTTCGGGATTTTTGTCGGGCGTATCCATATATCTTTCGCCATACATTACTTCATACCATTTCCAATCGGTAACGGGACCACCGGCAACACCTACTTTGAATACATCGGGGTAGGTTGTCATTAACGAACAAGTCATAAAACCACCGTAACTCCAACCGTGAACGGCAATTCGGTCGCCGTCAACATAAGGCAAAGATTTCAAATAATCAACACCGTGGATTTGATCTTTCATTTCCACTTGACCCAAATGGCGGAAAATGACACTTTCAAAATCAAAACCACGATTGTCAGAACCGTGTCCGTCCACCGTAAAAACTATATATTTTTTGTTTTGAGCAAACCAAGGCATCCAAAGTGAAGCGCCTGCCAACCAAGAATTGGTAATCAACTGCACATTGGGACCATTGTAAACATAAACCAAAACAGGATATTTTTTGTTCGGGTCAAAATCCGTGGGTTTAAACATACGGGCATATAAATCCGTATGATTTTCTCCTTTGATAGTAAATAATTCGGGTTTGGGTATATCATAATCTTTCAAAGGATTCTCCGCTGTAAAAATGTTTTTTTGTTTTTTAGCTTTGGTATCGCCCAAGAATATTTTTCCGGGAACATCCACCGATGAATAGTAATCCAAATAATATTTTCCATCGTTACTCAATAAAATATAATGTGTTCCGGTTTCGGGTGTTATCTCTTTTATTTTTCCGTTTCGAGTATTTACACGATACAAATGCGTTTGTCTGGCGTCGGGACCGGTTCCGCTAATCAAAACATATTTTCCTTTACGGGTAAATCCCAAAACATCCTTGGTAACCCATTTATTATGAGTGAGTTGTTTAATTAATTTTCCTTCGGTATTGTATTTATACAAATTCCAAAAACCATCTCTTTGACTCATCCAGATAAACTCATTTTTTCCATTGGGAATAAAAAATCCCGGGTGTAAAGGTTGCACCCATTTTTTATTTTTTTCTTCAAACAGGGTTTTGACAAAACGACCGTTCAAAGCGTTGTATTTATTGAACCAAAGGTGATTTTGGTCGCGGTTAATTTCAGCCAAATAAATATATTTTTCGTTGCTGTCCCAAGTCAAGTTAGTAGCATAATGATTTTTTCCTGCTTTTTTAAACAAGTCCAAATAAACGACTTTTCCCGAATGTAAATCAAATACTCCGACAGCCGGTTCTTCGCTTCCGCGTCCGTTCATCGGATATTTTATATTATGAAGTTTTGCCGGTGTAACGGTAACATCTACCAAAGGGTAATTTTCCACTTGGCTTTCATCTTTTTGATAAAAAGCCAATTTTTTTCCGCTTGGCGACCAAAAAGTTCCTTTGGTAATCCCGAATTCACTTCGGGCAATAGCTTGTCCGCTTACGATATTCTTATCATCATTGGAAGTAACCGCAATTTTCGGTTCACTAGTGGTTGCTACATACAAATTATTATCAATCGTATAAGCAAGCGCCTTTTGTTTGTAATTAAAATCCTCATTTTCAGCTTGTTCGGGATATGAAATTTTTTCCGATTTTTTGTTATTATAATCAAACAAAATTTTGTTGTTTCCTTGTGTAAACATCAAATATTCTGGTGTGATTGTTTCCACATAAGGAAATCTTTTTAAATCGGGAAAATCACTTTGTAAATCTTGCAAAGAAATTTCGCCGACTTTATTGTTATTCGCATCGTTAATAAGGATTTTTCCATCTTTATTGTAAATAAACTTATCGGAATTTTTTATCCATTGCAAATTACGTAAATATTTGGGATACAGACCTTTATAATAATCCAAAACGGCATCGTCCAAAGTCATTTTTTTGGTTTGAGAAAAAGTATTCAACGAAATGAATGCGATAATTATCAATAAAAATTTTTTCATTTTAATAGTATTTTTAATGTTGAACGAAATTAAACAAAAAGAACGAGAACATAAAATATTTAGCCGACGGATTTTTTGGCACGGAGCATTTCTCGTTTTCCGGGCGGTCCGGGAATTTTTTCCACTTCAAAACCAACGGATTGCATAGTTCTGCGCACGCTTCCTTTGGCGGAATAGGTAACTAAAACTCCGTTTTTATTCATATTTTCATATAATTTTGTAAAAACACCTTTGGTCCACATTTCAGGTTGTTTATCAGGAGCAAATGCATCAAAATATATCAAATCAAATAATTTATTTGGCTGAAAATCAATTAAATCCGTTTTATTTTTCATCAGATAAAATTGATCATTATTTATCATACAAACTTCATTCCATTTACAAAGATGAATACGGTGGAACAAATTTTTTTCCAAGGGAGTCCTAACATAATTCAGTTGTTTGACCAAATCCCAAGACAAAGGGTATTTTTCTATACTTTCAAAAAATATTCGCCTGGGAAAATTATTTTGTTTTTGATGGAGCAAAGTCAATAAAACATTCAATCCGGTTCCAAAACCTATTTCCAAGATGTTTATTTCATCTTTTTTCATCCATTTTAATCCCGATTGAATAAAAACATGCAAAGATTCTTGTATGGCACCATGTCTGGAATGATAAGTCTCATTCATATAATCAAGATATAAAGTGTAGGAACCATCTTTGGTTTTAAGAATATCAGGAGAAATATTATTATTGCGTTTCATTACCGATTTTTTACAAATTTCACATAAAAAGATTTAAAATATCAAAAAAAATTAAAAAATTTTATTATTCTCATTTTAAAGGCATAAAATATGAATTTTATTGCAAAATTACTATTAAAAACCGATTTTTTTTCGTATATTTGTAAAAAATTAATTGTGTTATGACAGCCGAAAGTGATATTAAATTGACAATCGAAAGAAGAAAAGAATCAAAATTACCCCAAGTAGATTTTTCTAATTTGGTGTTTGGTAAAGTTTTTTCCGACCATATGTTTTTGGCTGACAATAAAAATGGAAAATGGTTGGATCCTCAAATAATACCTTATCAAGCCCTGCCTTATGAACCTTCTGCCAAAGTTTTTCATTACGGACAAGCCGTATTTGAAGGCATGAAA
>JALSTJ010000030.1 GCA_026983815.1 Flavobacteriales bacterium | reverse complement strand
ATATCATTTAATGCAATTTTTTTTATACATATTAATATACCCACTACTGATTTTATTATCATTTTTACCTTTTAAAATACTTTATTGGATTTCGGATATTCTATATTTTTTTATGTATTACATAACGGGCTACCGAAAAAAAGTAGTCAGAAAAAATTTAAGTTTGGCTTTCCCTGAGAAGGATTTAAAACAACGCAAACAAATAGAAAAAAATTTTTATCATCATTTTTCTGATTTAATAATTGAAATGCTCAAAGCTTTTCGTATGTCTTTGCCCGAAATACAAAAGCATTTCCGGTTTGTTAATCCCGAAATACTAAATGAAATCAGCCAAAAGGGTCAAAATATCATACTGGTCAGTGGACATTATGGAAACTGGGAATGGGTTTTCCCTTTAGCAAAATTAACTCAGGCACAACCTATCGCAACCTATTTAAAAATCAATAATCGGTTCTTTGAAAAAATGATGTTGAATAACCGCCAGCGTTTTGGCGGAAAATTAGTAGAAACCAAACAATTGAAAAAAGAATTACAAACTTATAAAAACAGCTCAAAAAAATTCATACTGGGACTACTTGCAGATCAATCGCCACAATTGCATCGATCTCGTTATTGGAGAAAATTTTTTGGTATAGAAGTGCCTGTTTTTGTCGGTCCCGAAAAATTAGCCAAAGAATATAATGCCGCTTATGTCTTTATGAATATCAAAAAAATAAAAAGAGGTTTTTATGAAGCGCATTTTGAAACCATAACCACACAACCCGAGCAGTTTCAGAATTTTGATTTAACTGATCAATATTTTCAAAAATTAGAAAAAATGATTCTACAAAATCCGGCTTATTATCTTTGGACGCACAACAGGTTCAAACATAAAAATCGGAAAAAAGAGGTCATAAACTTATTGGAAAAATAAAAAAATTATTCATTAAAAATATCATGAACTTTTTTTTCGTCACCAACAACCAAAATAATGTCATTATACATCAAACGCGTAGAAGGGTTGCTGATAATTTCCATTTTTCCGTTATTTTTTTTCATAATGATATTAATCCCGTATTTCTTACGTAATTCCAATTCTTTGAGATTTTTATTGTCAAATTTTTTTGGAACTTTTACTTCAATTAAAAATTGACCACTGTCAATCTCAAATTTTTCCATGATATTCGGATTAGATATCCGCTCGGCAAGTCTTCCGGCAGTTGAAATTTCAGGTAAAATTACTTCATTGGCTCCGATTTTCAGCAAAACTTCCTTTTGAATAAAAGTATTGGCTTTTCCAATAATATGTTTCACATGTAATTTCTTCATTAAAGTTATGGAAAGAATAATACTTTCCAATGCACTGCTCATACCAAAAATAACTTCATCAAACTTATCAATTTCCAATTTTTTCAAAACATCGATATCCGTTATATCCGCTTGAACCGCTTCGGTTACATGATTTTTAATATGATTTACTTTTTCCATATCTTTATCAATTGCCAAAACATCATGCCCATGTTCAGATAATTGAACGGCAAGCTCATAGCCAAAAGTTCCCAATCCGATAACAGCAATATCCAAATATTTTTTTGTTTTTTTCATAATCAATTCAATTAATAAATAGTTCCTTCAGGATATTTAATTTTTATAGTTTTTTTATTCAATAAAGTAGCCATTGCCAGAGAAGAAGGTCCAACCCGCCCAATGAACATCAATGCTATAATTACCAATTTTCCGGAAGTTGTAAGCAAAGGTGTTATTCCCAAAGACAAGCCAACGGTTCCCATTGCAGAAACACTTTCAAACAAAGCCGGTTCAAATTGCAGATTTTTATCTTGTAAAAGTAATATAATTCCTATGGAAAGTATTACAAAATAAATAATTGCCGTTGCAAATGCTTTTAGAATATATCGTTCGGAAATAGTTCTCTTGAAAACCACCACTTCTGTTTTTCCTTTCAAAACAGACAAAATCGATGAAGCAATCACAAAAAAATTGGTAGTTTTGATACCACCGCCGGTTGAGCCCGGAGAAGCTCCAATAAACATAAGGATAATCAAAACAAAAATACTGGATAAATGCAAAACATTCAAGTCAATGCTGTTAAAACCGGCTGTTCTTGCAGTTACCGACTGAAAAAAACTGTCAGTAAAACTTACTTTACCTCTTTCAAAAATCATAATTCCAATAGTTCCGGTGAATATCAAAAGTAATGTGCTGTAAATAACAATTTTCGTATGCAAGCTAAAATTTTTATAATGAGTTTTATTCTGCAAAAATTCTATAATAACAAAATATCCAATTCCACCAATAATAATTAGCAAACTAATGGTATATTTTATCAAAAAATTCATCCCGATCAAACTGGTATCAAATTCTGAAAAACCTGCATTACAAAATGCAGAAATTGAATGAAAAATTCCATGATAGACCGATTGTCCAAAAGAAAAACCTTGCCACCAAAAACCAATCGTCAATAATATAGCTCCTACTAACTCGGTTATAAATGTAATTCTTAAAATATTTTGTAAAATTATACGCGCATCGGATAAATCAAAATTTTCCTGAAGTTGTGAAAAAAACAATCGGTGTTTTAAACCCACATTTCCTCTCAAAATTAATAAAAAAGATGAGGTTATGGTCATAATTCCTATAGCTCCCGCTTGCATGAGAAAGAGTAAAACAATTTGCCCGAAAATATTAAATCCGGATGTGGAAACAGTAGTTAATCCCGTTACACAAACGGCCGATGTAGAAGTAAAAAGAGCATCTATCCAAGACAAGCCATTCTGATGTTTTACCCAAGGAACTTCAAGCAGAACCGTTCCCAAAAAAATTAAAAAAATAAATGAAAAAAGCAGATATTGCCATGGATTAATATGTATTTTGGGTCGCTTCATAATTTATTTTGAAATTCAAAATTAATAATAAAATAAAACTTAAAAACTGATTTAGTTTATTTTTTGCTTTTGGAAGCATAGATTTATTTTTCTGTGAATGAATTTAAAAAATAATATTTGTAACTTCGCTGAGAATATTTAGAAAAATGAATAGAATATAAATTCAATAATCATAAAATATACACAGAAAATGATTAAAAAATTTATATGAGAGCGAAGCAGTTCTATGTATGCAGAAATTTTGGAATTGCTTTATAAACAATAAATTATAAAAATTTAAACACATGAAAAAGTTAATTTTAGTATGCTTATTTTTCCTATCCAATTTAGGAATTGCACAAAACAAAGATCATGGAAAAATTAAAATGATTGACAAGGGTGAAATCTATTATTACAACACAATTCTTAAAGATATTAATACACAAAAAGCCAAACAAAACAAACCAAAACCCTACAAAAAATTTACAGCAACAGCAGAAGGACACAATTTTCCCGCAAAAGTAAGTTTATATAAATCTCAATGGCACAATCCACCTATTTCACAAGGAAACGCAGGAACTTGTTGGGATTTTTCAACTACTTCATTCTACGAAAGTGAAGTTTATCGGTTACACCATAAAAAAGTAAAAATTTCCGAAGCATTCACATTCTATAATGAGTATTTACTCAAAGCAAAAGAATATGTCAGAACTCGCGGAAAATCTTTATTCTCCGAAGGTTCAGAATCCAATGCGGTAGCGCGTATTTACAAAAAATTCGGGGCTATGCCATGGTCTGTTTACAATGGTTTGAAAGGAAATAAATTTCATAATCACCAGGATATGTATCGCGAAATGATGGCATATTTGAATTCTGTTAAAAAAAATAATGCATGGAATGAAACAGAAGTCTTGCAAACAATCAAGTCCATTATGAATCATTATATTGGAACACCTCCTAATGAATTTAAAGTAGAAGGCAAAACATATACTCCCAAAACCTATTTAAAAGATTATCTGAAAATCAATCCTGATGATTATGTCGATATTTTATCATACAAACAAGCTCCTTATTACAAGCAATGTTCGTATGATGTTCCTGACAATTGGTGGCATGCAACAGATTATTACAATGTTCCTTTGGATGTTTTTATGAAAAGTTTGGAGAATGCCATAAAAAAAGGTTATACCGTTTCAATTGGAGGAGACGTTTCTGAAGCTGGATTTTTAAAAGACAAAGGAGATCCGCAAGTGGCATTTATTCCCGATTTTGATATTCCTTCCGAATATATCAATGAAGATGCTCGTCAATTCAGATTTTCAAACAAATCCACTACCGACGACCATGGTATGCATCTGGTTGGTTGGCTAAAAAAAGACGGAAAATATTGGTTTTTAATCAAAGATAGCAGCTCGGGTTCTCGCAACAATCCGGGTTCGGATAAGTTTGGATATTATTTCTTTTCAGAAGATTATGTAAAACTCAAAATGATGGATTTTACGGTTCATAAAGATGCTGTGAAAGATGTTTTAAAAAAGTTTAAAAAATAATTTATTTTTGCATTAATTTCTAAACAAAAAAACTTATGAAAGCATATATATTCCCCGGACAAGGAGCTCAATTTGAAGGAATGGGCAAAGATTTGTATGAAAAATACGATTGGGCAAAAAAACGTTTTGAACAAGCCAACGATATTCTCGGTTTTGATATTGCCAAAATTATGTTTGAAGGAACAGCCGAAGAACTCAAACAAACCCGCGTTACTCAACCGGCTATTTTCTTACATTCCGTAATTACCGCTGAACTCTTGGGCGATAATTTCAAACCCGATATGGTTGCCGGACATTCGCTTGGAGAGTTTTCCGCTTTGGTGGCAAACAAAACCTTAAACTTTGAAGACGCCTTACGATTGGTTTCCAAACGTGCCGAAGCCATGCAAAAAGCCACCGAAATAGTAGATTCCACAATGTCTGCCATATTAGGATTGGACGATAAAACCGTTGAAGATGTTTGTCGAAAAATTGACGGAATTGTAGCCGCTGCCAATTACAATTGCCCGGGACAATTGGTCATCAGCGGTG
>JALSTJ010000029.1 GCA_026983815.1 Flavobacteriales bacterium | reverse complement strand
TCCAAAGCATTGGGTATGCCGTCGCCGTCAAAATCATCACACTGCGTTGTTTTTACTGTAACAAAGTCGATATTTCCTCCGGCAGAAGTATCTCCATTGCCGGGGGGGATTGCTGAAAACCAAACGGTTGTTTGTGTTGATGTTGCGGTAAAAGTGCCTACATAATAATGCCAAATATTTGGTCCAGTCATTCCATTTACAGAACCAATAGCCGTCCAAGTAAGAGTTTCATCAATTAGTCTGGTATTGGAAGCATCAATTATAGCGGCTTGAATAGTTACGGTTTCGCCTGCGTCGTGCCCTATATCTTCACCGTAATAGAATGAGAAGGAATAGGTTTTTCCCGGTTCGGTTTGTATAACTTGCGATAATTCGTTGTTGCCGGGCAATGTTCCTCCTTGAACCTCATTATTACCAATTATATCAATATATTGATGTCCATGGAAAGCCGGCACCATTTGACCGGCTGCATCAGTCCATCCGTCTAAATTTTGTGTATAAGTCCAGCCGGTCAGTGTATCATTATTATAATCTTGTCCTATAAAAGGTCCATGATCGGGCCAAATATCATGGAAAATATTACTATCAAGAAAATCTTGATCTTCAAAATCTCCATTTTTTACCAAATTACCGCAACCTTCTTCGGTATCGGGAATACCGTCATTATCATCGTCAATATCGACGGAATCGGGAATGCCGTCACCGTCGTGATCGTTAATTTCTCTCCAATCACGTTCATTAGTATCGGGTTTATCCAAATTAGGAAAATCTGTTGGAGTTTGTCCGTTCGTCGGGTTAACATTGGCATCATCGTTATCATAAGCATCATCTAATCCATCATTATCAGCATCCGATCCGGATGCAACTGTATCAGGAACTCCATTATTGGTGGTATCCCAACCTTCAAGTGCATCGGATTCTCCATCATTATCTGAATCTATATCAGTATAATCGGGATTGTCCGTGCCGTCCGTGTTCGTAGGATTTATCCAAGTGCCGTTGGTATCGTAAGCATCGTCCACACCGTTATTATCGGAATCGTTTCCGCTGGGTGCGGTGTAGCCGGATGTTGTTTGTCCTTCGATGTTATCGACTATTCCGTCGTCATCGGCATCGATATCCAAATAATCGTGTCCGCCTGTTCCATCGGTGTTTGGAATGGTATAATTTATTGTGGCATCTTGTGTATCATCACTTTCTAATGTGTCGTCTAATCCGTTGTTTCCTACGGGATTATCGGTCATTCCATCGTGATTGGTATCGTTGTCTCCGTTGCCGGCTTCCACGATATCGTAAATACCGTCATTATCCGAATCCAAGTCCAAATGATCGGGAATACCGTCGCCGTCAAAGTCTCTTGGTAAACAAGTGGAGAACATACCGAAAGCAAAAGCTTCTTTTGAAATAGCAGAATTTCCATAATTAATAACCACTCTGACCAAACCGGTTTCTTTTGCCATATAAACATGGTAACCGGATTGCCCGCCATCTTCATCACCAGTCAACTCAACCGTGGTTCCCAAAACATTTTCTATGGTATATTCATTTGTTAAATGATCCAAAAATTGCCAATTAGAAGTTTGGGAATAGAAATTCAAATGTTCTAAAGTATTATCAGTTGATTCTGCATCACTCACTATGATATTCGGTGTAAAAGGCAGACCATGATATGTTCCTGTAAATTTAAAAGTGACATCCAAGTCTACGTCATCTCTATTGGAATTATAGAAAGCTTCGTGTGTACCGGGAGTATCATAATATTGATAGAGCATCGAACCGGACCACGTATTCATATCGGTAGGTCTATAATCATGAGGACTTCCGTTATTGGCAGATACGGCAACCACTTCTGCCGTAATTACCGAACCATCCGGAAGCGTAAATGTTTGAGTATCACCTAAATCCAAACCATTGGAAAAATTAGAATTAGTCCAGTCGAACCAATAAATATCATTAGGATAAGCACCATTCAGACCAGCATTGGAATTTCCTATAACACCGGTATTGCAAGTCATTTCTTCCGTATCGGGGATACCATCATTGTCATCATCCAAATCTAATGTATCGGGAATTCCATCACCATCATGGTCGTTATTTTCACTTCGTACAGATACACTTTCATAATCAGAACCTGTACTAAAAGCTCCTATCAAAGTAGCTTGAGCAGTTGTTTTATCGATTTCCCAAAGTTTATTATCATTTCCATTATTGGAATTATCTCCTGTGGTTCCAAAAATTCTACCGTCTTCGGAACTTGTTAGCCCTTCAATATCATTAATAGGATTATTGGAATTATCTTGAATTAGTCCTAAGTCCGTAATATCTCCGGTATTTTTATCAATAATTATAAAATGATTGTTAGAGCCATGCCCATCATCTTCATTAATAGTAGCATACATTACCCCGCTATTGTCAATAGCAATATCATCTATATAGGTTGGTAAGCCAGCTTCGTTGGTTTTTACAATCACATAATCATCACCTCCGAAAGCACCATAAACCAATTTACCGGTTGAAGGATTAACTTGAATTAAAATTTCATCATCACCGGCAGTTTCATCTGTAACAACAGCATACAAAATTCCGGTATTATGATCGAATGCCATAGCATCAATGTCTCTTATTCTTTTATTTCCATCGGGTCCGTGTGCTCTTCCGTCTGCATCGACATCCACACCTCCCGCCACAGGAGTAAAGGAACCATCTGTCATATTTACTGTACCTAACCATACATCGTGGCCATTCACTTTATCGAAAGCATACAACACGCTTCGGTCTTTGTTAAATGCCATAGTTTCGATATCGTCTGCCGGTGCATTATTAGGCCCAATAACCGTAGTAGCACCACTAAAACCATTATATTCTACCAACTCATCGTCGGCATCCGGTATGGCATAGAATACCAGATGGTTATTGCTTTGAGCATTTAAATTTTCATAACTAAACAAAAATACTACTAGGAAGAACAATGATATTCTTATTAAAGTAGTAAGTTGTGAATTACAACATAAAATTTTTTGTAAAGGATTATAATCTTTTTTCATAAGTAAAAAATATTTTATTGATAGATTTAGGATTTAAATAATAAAAATTGCTTTTTCATTTATAAATGTTTATTAGTTTTTTTATTATTACAAAAATTACCATTAAATCAAATGCAAAATTATTAAAAAAAAATAATAATTTATTATAAAATAGTATATAATTTATATTTTTTTGTAAAATTAATAATAAATATTGAATTTTTTAAGGTTTTTTAATAAAAAAATTTTATTATAAAAGATATTTCTTTGAAAATATGATAAAAATTACCATAATCCCAAGATTTAAAAAAAAATTAAGGAAGTTGGTTCCTTCTTTTTTTCAGTAGCAGAGTATTACTTTTTATTTAAATAATCTTAGTATATCATGTCCATTCACGACTAAAACAAGAGTTAAAAGAAGTATAAAACCGGCAATTTGTGCATATTCCAATACCTTTTCATTGGGTTTTCGCCCGGTAATCATTTCATAAATGGTAAACATGGCATGACCTCCATCCAAAGCGGGTATGGGCAAAACATTCAAAACGGCTAGCATAATGGAAAGAAATGCCGTAATCGTCCAAAACCTAACCCAATCCCAAGTATCGGGGAAAATTTTGGCTATCGAAATAAATCCACCTACTCCTTTATAAGCTCCGGTTTTCGGATTGAAAATCATTTTCAGCTGATCCAAATAACTCAAAAAGGTTTCTTTGGTTCTTTTAAAACCCTCGGGAATTGCTTCCAACAAACTGAATTTTTTATTGATAAGCTTCAAATAACCTCTTTTTTCCAATTCTTTTAAATCACCATTGAGTTGCACTCCTATCATTCCTTCGTCATTTACTTTAAGTGCAAGCTCTTTCTTTTGTCCGTTTCGTAATACGGTGGCTTGCAAGGTTTGTCCTTTACTTTTTTGCAAAAGATCTTTTACTTGATCATAAAATTCAGTAGGTTGATTGTTTATTACTATTACTTGATCTCCTTCTTGCAATACATCTTTATTTGGCGAATCCTTTGCTACTTTTTCAACAATAAACGGAAGCCGCATACTTGTAAGGCGTTTGGTTTTGGTCTTGAGAAGTTTTTCTACAAAATTTACCGGAAATTGAATAATTTTTTCTGCACCTTTTCTTTCTATGGTTACCGTTTTAGCAGTAATTAATTTCGGGTCAATTTCATTGGCATATTTTACTTCATTTCCATTAATGCGAATTATTTTATCGCCATTTTGCATACCTAATTCTTTCAAGGTAGGATTGACAATTTCCAAACCTCCTTTTAAAGATTTAACCGGCACCAATTGTTCTCCTACAAAATAAGCCAAACCAATGTAAATCACAATTGCCAAAAGAACATTTACAAAAACACCGGCAAGCATAATTATCAAACGTTGCCAAGCAGGCTTACTCCGAAACTCCCAAGGTTGTGGTTCTTTGTCTAAAAATTCCTTATCCATGCTTTCATCAATCATTCCGGCAATTTTAACATAACCGCCCAAAGGCAACCAACCGATACCATATTCCGTCTCACCTATTTTTTTCTTCCAAAGCGAAAACCAAGGATTAAAGAACATATAAAATTTATCGACTTTTGTGCCGAAAAATTTTGCGGCGAGAAAATGTCCCAGCTCATGCAGCACAACAAGGATACTTAAACTTAAAAGTAATTGAAATATAATAATTAATGTAGCATTCATATTTTATAAAAATTTTTGCAAAAATAAAGTATATATATATTTAATGTATAAAAGTTTTGTTAAAAAAATCAAGCAATTGTTTGCGAAGGATCATTTATTATTTCTTTTATTTCATTATCAAAGTTTTTTTGTTGAGATTTCTTATGTGAAAAAATTTTTTTGTTAAACAATATCATAATAAACACTCCAATAGTAATAGCGCTATCGGCAATATTGAAAACCGGTT
>JALSTJ010000028.1 GCA_026983815.1 Flavobacteriales bacterium | reverse complement strand
TTCTTTTTCCGAAAATTTTTCGGAATGCACCCAATCCATTTCCAATTTCAATTGATTATGGGTAGCTCCGTGAATAAGCGCTTCATGAATGGATTTATACGCATCATGCAATTCTACATATTTTCCTACAAGAGCGATTCTTATGGTATCTTTCGGATTTTTGAATTTATATAAAAAATCTTTCCATTCTTTGAGTTCGGGATTCTGTTTTAAGGGTAAATCCAGTTTTTTCAAAACCACTTGATCCAAGCCCTCTTTTTCCATCAACAAGGGCACATCATAAATGGTTTCCGCATCAATGGATTCAATAACGTTTGGTTCTTTAACATTGGTAAAAAGAGCTATTTTTCTTCTTATTTCTTGGGATAATGAACGATCGGTTCTACAAACCAAAATATCCGGTTGAACCCCGCTTTCCATCAGCAACTTAACCGAATGTTGCGTGGGTTTGGTTTTGAGTTCACCGGCTGCTGCCAAATAAGGCACTAATGTCAAATGAATAATCGCAATATTTTCATTACCCAGTTCCCAATTGAGTTGTCTGACGGCTTCTATATAAGGTAAGGATTCAATATCACCGACAGTTCCGCCAATTTCGGTAATGACGATATCATATTTGTTTTTATCACCCAATAATTGAATCCTACGTTTGATTTCATCGGTGATATGCGGTATGACTTGAACCGTTTTTCCCAAATATTCTCCTCTTCTTTCTTTATTGATGACGGTTTGATAAATTCTTCCGGTTGTTACATTGTTATCCTGTGAAGTTCTAATGTTTAAAAATCTTTCATAATGCCCTAAATCCAAATCGGTTTCGGCACCATCGTCCGTAACAAAACATTCACCGTGTTCGTATGGATTTAAAGTTCCCGGGTCAATATTAATATACGGGTCTAACTTCTGTATGGTAACTTTATATCCCCTTTCTTGCAACAACTTGGCCAAGGAAGCGGATATAATTCCTTTTCCCAATGATGAAGTTACTCCTCCGGTTACAAAAATATATTTAGTCTGCGCCATAATTTTGGAAAAAACAAAAGTATAAAAAAGCAGAGACAAAGACAAATATTCAAGTTAAATAAAAAGGGTATTCAAAAAAAATGAATACCCTTTAAAAATGTTTAACTTTTAAAAATTAACCCAATGCGACTCTTGCAAATCCGGTTACTTTTAAGTCCGGATTTTTAGATTTTACATAGTCGGCAACAGATGTTTTATTGTCTTTGATAAACATTTGATTGACCAAGGTATTTTCTTTAAAGAATTTTTTCAATTTACCTTGTGCAATTTTATCCAACATTTGTTCGGGTTTTCCTTCGTTGCGCAATTGTTCTTTGGCTATTTCAATTTCTTTTTCGATAACTTCGGTAGGAACACCTTTTTCGTCCAAAGCAACGGGATTCATAGCAGCCACTTGCATTGCAACATCATGTGCAACTTCTTCTACTCCTTCAACGGCATCGGAAAGTCCTACTAATGTTGCAATTTTATTATTGGCATGAACATACGAACCGATGTATCCGGCTTCCAATGCTTTGAAATCACCGATTTCTATTTTTTCACCGATAACTCCTGTTTGCTCAATGATTTTATCAGCAACTGTTCCGTTTTCAAAAGGTGCAGCCATAAAATCATCTTTGGTAGAATAATTAATAGCAACTTCTCCTAATTTTTTTGCCAAATCAACAAAATCTTGATTTTTCGCAACAAAATCCGTTTCACAATTTAATGTGAAGGTTACCCCTTTGGTTTTGTCATCGTTAATAACTGCAACTGCAACACCTTCCGTAGATTCGCGGTCGGCACGTTTGGCAGCAACTTTTTGTCCTTTTTTACGAAGTATTTCTACTGCTTTTTCGAAATCACCTTCTGCTTCGACCAATGCTTTTTTACAATCCATCATTCCGGCACCGGTCATTTTTCTTAATTTATTTACTTCTGCAGCTGTTATTTTTGCCATAGTATTTTTTATTTAAAATTTTGTGTAATTAATCTTCTTTTTTATCCTCTTTTTCGTCTTTTTTATCAGCTTCTTCGGACTTTTCTTCCGGTTGGTCTTCGGCTTTACTATCTTGTTCGGCTTTTTCTTTCATCATTTTTTCAGCTTCTTTTTCAGCTTTTGCTCTTTCTTTTTCTTGTTTTCTGATATCCAAACCTTCGGCAATGGCATCAGTCAAATAAGACAATACCAATTCGATGGATTTGGAAGCATCGTCATTTGCCGGAATCGGGAAAGTAACTTTTCTTGGATCTGTATTGGTATCTACTAAAGCAAATACCGGAATACCTAATTTGTTTGCTTCGGCTACAGCCACATGTTCTTTGTTGATATCAACCACGATAAGTGCAGCAGGCAAACGTGTCATATCTACGATTGATCCTAAGTTTTTTTCGAGTTTTGCTCTTAGACGGTCGGTTTGTAATCTTTCTTTTTTGGAAAGGGTTTCAAAAGTTCCGTCTTTTTTCATTTTATCGATAGCCGCCATTTTTTTTATCGCTTTACGAATGGTAACAAAATTGGTGAGCATTCCACCGGGCCATCTTTCTGCGATATAAGGCATTTTTACTTTTTGTGCTTGGTCGGCAATGATACCTTTTGCTTGTTTTTTGGTAGAAACATATAAAATTTTTCTACCGGCCGAAGCTATTTGTTTCAAAGCTTTTTGTGCTTCTTCAATTTTAGCAGCGGTTTTATATAAATTGATGATGTGAATACCATTTTTTTTACCATAAATATATGGTGCCATATTAGGATTCCACTTTTTGGTTAAATGTCCAAAGTGAGCTCCTGATTCTAATAGGTCTTTGATTTCTACTTTTCTAGCCATTTTTTTAATTTTAGTTTACGTTCCTTGTGAAATTAGCAATGTACCATTTTGGGATACATTTGGATGCTAAACTAAACTTTCAGTTAAGAACAGTTTGTAATAATTGATTAATAAATTAACGTTTAGAGAATTGGAATTTCTTACGAGCTTTGGGCTGACCGTATTTTTTACGTTCTACCATTCTGGGGTCTCGTGTCAATAACTTGTCTTTTTTCAAAACAGGTTTAAATTCCGGATTTACTTCTACCAAAGCACGAGCGATACCTAATTTTAACGCATCGGCTTGTCCTGTTACACCTCCTCCTTTGATTGTAGCGGTTACATCAAATTTTCCGGTAGTATCCGTTACATTAAAAGGTTCTACAATTGCTTTTTGATGAGTGGGAATAGTAAAATATTCTGTAAATTCTTTTCCGTTTACTGTTATTTTACCGGTTCCTTCATTCAAAAATACTCTTGCAACAGATGTCTTTCTTCTTCCTATTGTATGAATTGTATCCATTATTTAAATTTGTTTAAATCGATTTTTTTAGGTTTTTGTGCTTCTTGCTTGTGTTCAGCACCTGCATAAACATATAGATTTTTATAAATCTTTCTGCCCAATTTATTTTTAGGCAACATTCCCTTAACAGCGATTTCAATCATACGGATAGGATTTTTTTTCATTAAATCCGTTGCTGTCATTTCTCTTCGTCCTCCGGGGTATCCGGTGTGTCTTACATAAACCTTATCAGTCCATTTGTTGCCGCTCAATTTGATTTTTTCGGCATTGATTACTACAACATAATCACCACCGTCCACATGCGGGGTAAAATAAGGTTTGTGTTTTCCTCTGAGCAATTTGGCAACTTTTGATGCCAATCGCCCTAATGTCTGTCCTTCTGCATCAACAAGAACCCATTCTTTGTTTACGGTTTTGTCATTTGCAGAAACTGTTTTGTAACTTAATGTATTCACTCTCTTCAATTTTAATTAATAAAATTCGCTTCTAAAATGGTTTGCAAAGATATGAAATATATTTGTAAATTACAAAACCCGTTTCATTGGAAGTTATTAACAATTTGCAGTGGAAAATTTTTATGAAAGTTTATTTTAGTTTTATTAAGACTTACAAAATTTTCTTTCGCACACCTTTGAGCGATAAATAAGCGCCTGTTTTTTTGATTTCATCGGAAAAATCTTTGATTGTCTGCTCTTTAAATTTTTTTAGAAGTGCTTCTTTGAAAGGTAGAACGATAAAATGCACCGGACAAGGATTTTCGTCGCTACATTGTGGCAATCCTAAAAAACAACCGTCAAAAATATCTTCTTGTTCTATTACATTTAATATATCACAGATATTGTTTTTCAGATTGTTTGCCGTTGTATAAAAGCCTCCATTGGGTCCTTTGATGGACGATATTAATTTTTCCTTGGCTAATTTTTGTAATAATTTGGCAATAAAAGGTTGTGGCAATTCCAATTCTTCCGCAATAAATTTTGCTCCGAACTTTTTGGTTTTGGAGCTATTCTCCGCTAAATATAAAACTGCTCGTATGGCATATTTGGAAGCATTGGAAAGCATATAATTTTTTTTACAAATATATAATTTTTTGTTTTTAAAAAAATGATTGATGTTATAAAATGATAACATTCATAATTCATCAATATTCAGGTAATGAAATGCCATTGAGGTTTCTAAATAATTCCACTGCTTGTCTGTCGGTCATATTGCTGACAAACATCGTTATATTCAGAATTTTTTCATATTTATTTTTTCCAAATCTATATTCTTCGGGTAATAATTTGAACAATTGCTTATGAGTTTCGGGTGTAAGAATAGCTTGGATAAAATGATGTAATAAATTGGGAATAACTTTTTGTCCGGTTACTTCAATTTTTAATACCGGATCGGATTGATAAATATTTTCCACGCTATATCCGATAATCCGTTTCAAAATTTCGGATTTTTTTTCAGGCAATAAATTCAATAGCGGGACATCCAAATCACCCGACAAAAACTCTTGTTCTCTTTCCAGAAAGATATCCGAAGTATCTTTAACCAATTGATTGATTGCCAAACTTCTCAGATAATTGACTTTTTCTCTCTCGCTATATATTTCCTTATAGCGATTGAGATTTTTTTCATCCCAATCGATTATTGCTTGAA
>JALSTJ010000027.1 GCA_026983815.1 Flavobacteriales bacterium | reverse complement strand
CCAAATTGAGCAAACGGAAACCGAAATTGAGCAAATGGAAAGTCGCTTATCTTCGGATAACCCGCCAACCGATTCGGAATTTTTTGAAAAATATAACGAGTCCAAAAATCAACTGGACCAATTGATGAACGAATGGGAAAATATTCATTTGGAAATTGAAGGATTGGAAATTGATAATTAACCTGAGTTCGACAGAATAAAATATTATGTTTTTGTTACAAACAATTGATTTCAAGTAAAATACAAAAAAGCTTTAAGGATTTTTATATCCCTGAGAAATTATTAAATCTTTTCTTTCGGTTTTCAAAAATTTTATTTTAAAATAATTTTTCCTGAACGAACACTTTTTGAAGTCTCTAACTTATAAAGATAAATACCTTTTTCCATATTTGTTTTCCATATAAAATGATAAACACCTTTTTGTTTTTCGCCTGATTGTAATACTTGGATCAAACGTCCATTCATATCGAAAATTTGCAATTTGACATTTGAAGCTTTTTTCAAATCATAAACAAAATGAACAAAATCACTTGCCGGATTGGGATATACTTGTAGGTATTGCAAGTTTTCTTCATTCACTGCATCTGTATTTTGGGTCTCAAAAACCAAGGTTTTGGTTTTGGAGATATTATTATTATCCGTTACTTTAAACTTAACATTCCAAGTATTGACCTCATCAGGGGCAGTTCCAGAAAAAATTCCGTCTGTTGTAACATCCATTCCTATGGGATAAGGTTCCGTTGTAAATTCATTTTGATGATTGGAAGGATTGGCTTCACCGCTCCAGTCGTTAATTGTATAGTTTCCTTCTCCATCAGAAATACCGGAAGCCCAACTCAAATTATTTGTAATATTGTTTCCATAAAACATTTTTATTGTTCCATCTGGATATAAAGTTACTGCTACATCCACATTGGCATTGCTATTTCCCCACAAAGAGGCTTTCCAATGAAAAGTTACATGACTGTTATCCCCTTCATAAAAAATTCCTTGATTATTGGATGTATCCAAAAGCAAATCACTGGCAAAAACACTGATCGCTTTTGTAGAACGTAAACTTGCTTCTTCCCTTAGATATACAAAATCATTATCAAATAAGATGGAACCATCGGTTGAAACAAAAACTTGTGAATAGTTTTTTCCATAAAAAGGGAAATCGAAAGGCAATTGTTGAACTGCTAATCCATCATCATAATTATCAGGAGTTAAGGCATTTTGTGTAATGGAGGGATAATTTTCATTGATAGTATTTTGCTCATAATCAATTACTTTTGACCATGTATAAGGAGCTTCTCCATTTGAAGCTGCCAATTGTTGAGTATAAGACTGGGAAATTTCAGCCACCGGCAAATTGACAGTGGAAATTTGGGGGGCATCAAAATCCACAGCACCTGTTACACTTAAAAGCGTTTGACCATCATTTACAATATTAACATTATGCTGTGAACAAACCAACTCTTGTGTTGCTGTTTTAATAGAAAAATCCAAAATTTGTCCGTTTCCGCTATTATCCGAATCTTGTTCATTAACAATCAAGAAAAATTTAGCTTGCTGATTTGGATTTATATAAGAAAGCAATGGCGTAACATCCAAAGACACCTCAATAGGATCATAATTAATACCGGTTACAGGATGTTCGCCCCCTTGATAGTTAAACAAGCTAAAATCCATTTCGCGTTCAGGAATATTTGCTGACAAGTCAGACGAAACTCCCGCTTTAATTTGAATTTTATTTCTTTTATTATGATAAAATTTTACTTTCATTATTAATTTGGGATGCTGTGTTTCTTTTACATGAATTCCAAAAACCTGTCCTGCCATAATTCCACCTTGACTGACCGGTAATGCCAAAGTTCTATACATCACATAAGCTTTTCCTCCATTTCCCCATCCGGTTCCCCAAGAATTTACCATTATCAAGGCTCCTCTTTCCCAGTCTTTCATATCCACAACTCCATCATTGTTGGTATCCACATCATTGGTAATTTGCCCATCATTATTATAATCATAAGCTATTGTATCATCCCAACCGACAAAAGTCATAGCATGATCTACTTGTGGCGCCCAACGGGTAATAATATTATTATTGGTCATATTAAATAAAATACCTCCCACTCCGGCAGCAAAATTTACGATTCCGCCTGTTGATGAACCATCCAAATGATCCATAAACCAATGTTTTAACATATCCAAACCTTGAGGTGTAGAAACATCAATACTAAAATAATCTTTTACACGGTCATTCATCATGGTTTCATAATCCGTATATCCACTCATCCAATATTTTGCACTGGTCCCATATCTCAATCCACCATACTCTGCAATAGTAGGACAACCATTGTCTTTAACAATGTTCCAACCATCCGTATAAAAAGAACCATTGTTGCCACTTCCTCCATTCAAAAAATTATATGTATAATGAGAAGGATATTGATTTTCGGGAATATTAGCACTTGTTCCTCTTAATCGGTTTATCTCGTAAGTAAAAGTATAAGCTATACCGCTGGATTGTGCACAAGAACCATCAAATTGGTTAAAAATCGGTCTAAAAAAAGTTTGAGTCGAATTATCAAATTGCTGTGGAAATTGTATAGCTGATTTTCCATAATCTTCGGAAGAAATTTCTAATTTAGGTATTTGTTGCAATTCTTCATCTGAAGGAACTCTCAATCCCCCCACCATCCAAGGTTCTCCATTAGGGTCAGGGTTGATATTTCGTAATTGTGCACTTATTTCAAGTAAAAAAAATAGGTTGATTAATAAAAAAAATTTTTTCATAATAAAAACATTTTTTAAAACATATAATAACAAATATATAGTAAAAAAACTACTTATCTATCATAAAATATTAAAATTGAAAAAAAATCCATCTTAAAGCTATTCTTTTTTGAATTTATTTAAAAATTAAATTTTCAAATAAGCCGAGAGTTTTCTATATCAATATACATCCTAATCAATATAATTCGTAACTTTGCAAGTAATCTTTTAAAAAGAATTTTTTATGACTGATATAAATAAAATTCCCTCCCAAATCAGAAGAGATATTGTTAGAATGGTTCATGCGGTGCAATCGGGACATCCGGGTGGTTCTTTGGGAACCGTAGAATTTTTTACGGCTTTATTTTTTGAAATGCTTCAAGATATTCATCCGGAAAATTTTAAAATGGAAAGCACAGGGGAAGATACTTTTATCCTTTCCAACGGTCATATAACACCGGTTTATTACAGCACTTTAGCCCGCAGAGGATTTTTCCCCGTGCAGGAACTTTCTACTTTTAGAAAATTGGGAAGTCGTTTACAAGGACACCCTTCAACACACGACGGATTGCCCGGCATACGGATTGCGTCGGGTTCTCTTGGACAAGGGCTTTCTGTCGCTTTGGGAATTGCCCAAGGAAAAAAAATAAATCAAGATAATCATTTGGTTTATACCCTTCATGGAGATGGAGAACTGCAAGAAGGACAAATCTGGGAAGCCATATTATATGCCGGCGCCAAAGGGATTGACAACATAATTGCTACGGTTGATTATAACAACGCTCAAATTGACGGAAAAGTTGATGATGTATTGAGTTTGGGAAATCTAAAAGCCAAATTTGAAGCCTTTAATTGGGAAGTAGTCGATATTAAGAACGGCAATAATTTGGATGAAGTAATTACCGGTTTAAAACAAGCCAAGAATTTAACCGGAAAAGGAAAACCCGTAGCCGTGTTATTACATACCCGAATGGGATATGGTGTTGATTTTATGGAAGGAGATTATCGTTGGCACGGAAAACCTTTGAATGATGAACAATTGGAAAAAGCCCTGCAACAACTACCCGAAACCTTAGGAGATTATTAATTTATGAAAATTTGAATTGTATGAAAAAATATACATATACCGAAAAAAAAGATACCCGTTCGGGATTTGGAGATGCCTTAACCGAATTGGGTAAAAAAAATAAAAATATAGTCGCATTAACTGCCGATGTTGCCGGCTCGGTAAAGATGAACGAATTTGCCAAGCTGTTCCCCGAACGATTTTTTGATGTGGGAATACAAGAAGCAAATATGATTGGAATGGCGGCAGGATTTACCATTGAAGGCAAAATTCCCTTTGCTTCCACTTTTGCGGAATTTATTACCGGTAGAGTATATGACCAAATCAGGCAAGCTGTTGCTTATTCCGAAAAAAATGTAAAAATTTGTGCTTCACATGCCGGTTTAACCGTTGGTGAAGACGGAGCAACTCACCAAGCATTGGAAGATTTGGGAATGATGAAAATGCTGCCCGGAATGGTGGTTATCAATCCTTGCGATTACAATCAAACCAAAGCGGCAACTCTTGCCATTGCAGACTATAAAGGACCTGTTTATCTGAGATTCGGGAGACCCAAAGTCCCCAACTTTACACCAGAAAATCAAACATTTGAAATAGGCAAAGCCGTTATCTTAAATGAAGGAAAAGATGTCAGTATTTTTGCTACGGGACACTTGGTTTGGGAAGCAATTAAAGCAACCGAAAAATTGGAAGCGGAAGGAATTTCCGTCGATTTGATAAACATTCATACCATTAAACCCTTGGATAAAAAAGCTATTTTGAATTCCATTAAAAAAACAGGAGCAGTCGTTACTGCCGAAGAACATAATATTTTGGGAGGATTGGGAGAAAGTATTTCTGGATTGTTAAGCGAAGAATATCCGGTGCCTCAAGAATTTGTAGCAGTTTATGACAAATTCGGAGAATCCGGAACTGGCGATGAGTTGATGAAAAAATACGGATTGGATGCTGAAAGCATTTATCAAGCAGTTAAAAAAGTAATCCAAAGAAAATAATTGAAAAGCAAAGAACCCGAACATATCAAAAAAATTATTGCAGCCATACGCAATGAACAAAAACTCAAAAAAGGTTTGCTTAAAGCCCGTGTTGTAAAGCTTTGGCAAGAACTTTGGGGAGAACACATCGCATCATATACCTCACAAATCTATTTTGAAAACGGAAAA
>JALSTJ010000026.1 GCA_026983815.1 Flavobacteriales bacterium | reverse complement strand
CTTCACGTAAAAAATGGATATTGGTTTTTACGGCAGGATTGATTACGGGTTTGTTGGTTTTGTTTGTTTTACTTTCGTCTCCTAATGATATTATTACCACTCCGAGAGAAAAGGTTCTCAATAGAGAGAATGAAAATTTGAAATTGAATTATCAATTATTACAAAGAAAATTTGACAAAATACAAGCCGTTTTAAACGATATAAAAAAACGGGATAATAATATCTATCGTGTAATTTTTGAAGCGGATCCTATTTCTAACGAAGAAAGAGAAGCAGGTTATGGCGGTGTGGATTTATACAAAAATATCAATGGAACTTCCGATCAAGATTTGATTAAAAAGACTTTGAACGAAGCGGATCGATTGGAAAAACAATTGGTTATACAATCCAAATCTTTTGATGAAATTGTAAAATTAGCCAAGGAAAAAGAAAAATTTCTTACACATTTACCGGCAATTCAACCGGTTGAGAATAAGGACTTAACGAGAATGGCTTCGGGATATGGCATGAGAATTCATCCGATTCTAAAAAGACCAAGAATGCATTGGGGAATGGATTTTACCGCTCCTACGGGAACTCCTATTTATGCAACTGCCGATGGTATTGTAAAACATGCCGGTTGGAAAGCCAATGGTTTTGGAAATCATGTGGTGATAAATCATGGATTTGGTTATGAAACTTTATATGGTCACATGTCAAAAGTTGCTGTAAAAAAAGGACAAAAAGTTAAACGTGGACAAATCATCGGGTATGTGGGAAATACCGGATTGTCTGCCGGACCGCATTGTCATTATGAAGTGCATATCAATGGAAAAAAAGTCAATCCAATCAATTATTATTATAATGATTTAACGCCTGAGATGTATGCACAACTTCGTAAAATGGCTTCCGAAGAAAATCAATCTTTGGATTAATTTTTTTTAATTTTTTTACTTAATTTTTTAAAAATTTGTGTTTTTAACATTTTTTTATATATATTTGCTTTAAATAAAAACTATTGCCTATAAGTCCATATTTACTATTGATTAAATAAATTAAAAGTTTTAACTCAAGTATTTGAGTTGTAACTTATTGTAAATAAAGTAAATATGGAAAAACTAAAAGTTCTTAGCGATTCAAAATTAATCCTTCTTTATCAAAAAGGAAATCACGATGCATTGGAAATTTTATTAAAAAAACATCGTGATAAAATTTTCGGTTTTATTTATTCTAAGATAAAAAAACAAGAACTCACAGAAGATCTTTTTCAGGATACCTTGTTTAAAGTTGTAAGGACTTTAAAATCCGGAAAATATATAGAAGAAGGCAAATTTCTACCGTGGGTGATTCGCATAGCTCAAAATATAGTCATTGACTATTTTCGCAAAAACAATAAGATGAAAAAAGTTTATGATACTGAGGAATTTTCCATGTTTGATATTCTGCAAGATTCCGGTTTGGATGCCGAAAAACAAATGATGAAGCATCAGATGATAAAAAAAATCCGTGAATTGATAGAATTGCTACCCGAAGAGCAAAAATTGGTTTTGAAATTACGTGTTTATGAAGAACTTTCTTTTCAAGAAATATCGGATAAAACCGGAGTAAGTATCAATACGGCATTAGGGAGAATGCGTTACGCACTGATTAATCTGCGAAAAATTATTGAAAAAAAGAAAATAAATTTTTTGGAATAAAATAATTCGGAGTTTTCTTGCGTTAGTAATTAAAAAAACAAACAGCTTATGCAAGAAAATTATCTTTTGGAACAAAAATTAAATCGTAAAATTAAAATGGCAATTGATTATTCGAAAGCCATTCAGATTATCCGGCTGAAAAATCGGAAAAAAATTGAACTGATTTTAAATTAGTTTAAGTGCTCTCAACCCAAAGTTGCAATAAATTGCAACTTTGAGTTTTTTATGGACAATCGGCTTCATTTTGTCCTTATTTTTTTATATTTTTACCGCATAAAACTTTATTTTTCATGCAACTTGACTTTAAGAAAATCATTCCGCATTTTATTGCTTTTGTTATTTTTATTTTAGTTTCCATTGGATATTTTAATCCGGTTTTAAAAGGAATGATTTTAAATCAATCCGACTTGGTTCAAGCCAAGGGAATGGAACATGAACGTGAAATTTATAAACAGAAAGAAGGGAAAGAAATCTATTGGACCAATGCTGCTTTCGGTGGAATGCCAACCTATCTTTTAGGGGCTTCTTTTCCACATAATTATATTTTGAAAGTTCAAAAATTAATCAATTTCTTACCACGTCCTGCCAATTTTCTATTGCTTTATTTTTTGAGTTTTTATATTTTGATGTGGGTCATGAAAATCGATTGGAAATTGGCAGTTTTAGGAAGTTTGGCTTTTGGTTTTTCCACTTATTACATAATTATTATAGGAGTAGGACATTTGGCAAAGGTTAGGGCGATTGCTTATTTTCCTTTGGTATTGGCAGGAATTCTCTTGGTTTTTGAACGCAAAAAATATCTTTGGGGGTTTATAGTTACTACTTTGGGTTTGGCTTTGGAAATAAATTCCGGTCATTATCAGATGTCTTATTATCTGATGATTGCCGTATTGATTTTAGGTTTGTATTTCTTAATAGATGCTTACCGACAAAAAGACTTGAAAATCTTTTTAAAAGACTTGATGCTATTAATTTTTTCCGCATTATTATCCTTGGGAATGAATATGAATCATATTTTGCCAGCAAGAGAATATGTGCAAGAAAGTATCCGTGGCAAGCAAATTTTGACGATCACTCCCGATGGTAAACCCAAGCCGGTTCAAGAAGGTTTGGACTACAATTATATTACGGAATATAGTTACGGACTTGCTGAAACTTTTAATCTACTCATCCCGCGTTTTATGGGAGGTTCCAATATGGAAAACCTTGGGAAAAATTCGCATTTATATAAGGACTTAATCGATAAAACAGATGAACGGAGTGCCGAAGAATTTGTAAAACATGTCAGCACTTATTGGGGAGAACAACCCATTGTTGCCGCTCCGGCTTATATTGGTGCCAGTGTCATTTTTCTGGCGACTTTGTTTTTTTTCTTTTATCATGGAAAACACAAAAAATGGATACTTACCACTATTGTATTGGTTTTGTTACTTTCATGGGGAAAAAACTTTTCGATATTAACGGATTTCTTTATAAAATATATTCCGCTTTATAATAAATTCAGAACAGTAGCATCAATACAGGTAATTTTGGAATTTTTAATTCCGCTGATGGCTGTTTTGGGATTATATGCTTTTCTTAATTCAAATGAAGATAACAGGATAAAAGAAAAAAAATTGATTAAAATATTTGCGGGTTTTGCTATCCTGCTACTTATTTTTATACTAATGGGTGGTTCTTTTTTCACTTTTGAAAGTCCCAATGATCAACTTTATGCCAAATACGGTCTGCTTAAAGCTTTGATTGAGGATCGTAAGGATTTATTACGCGAAGATAGTATCCGTTCCTTGATTTTTATAGGTTTGGTGTTTGCCGGTCTTTGGTTTTATTTGAAGAAAAAAATTGATAAAAACATATTGGTTGGATTTTTCGCGCTGGTTGTATTATTGGATTTGGCCGGAGTAGATAAACGCTATGTAAATGACGATAATTTTGTCGAATCGGACTATTTCGATAGAGTTTTTAGACCGACTACATTAGATCAACAAATTTTGAAGGATAAATCATATTACAGAGTTTTGAACCTTACCCGCAGTCCGCTAAACGATGGAATAACTTCCTATTTTCATAAACAACTGGGAGGATATCATGCCGCCAAACCCAGAAGGATACAAGATATTTTTGATTTTTATCTAAACAAAGGTATTCAACCGCAAATTTTGAATATGTATAATGTCAAGTATTTGATAGTTCCTTCAAAAAACAATTCGGAAGTTCAACAAAATCCAGAAGTAAATGGAAATGCATGGTTTGTAGAAAATACAAAAAAAGTTGTCAATGAAAATGAAGAAATTTTAGCATTAAAAGACATCCATACCAAAAAAACTGCGGTTGTACTTGATAAGTATTTTCAAAATTTATCGAGTATAGGAAAAGATAGTTTGGCACAGATTCAATTGTTATCATATCATCCTGAAAAACTGATTTATAAGAGTCAAAACAAGTCGGATGGTTTGGCGGTATTTTCCGAAAATTATTATCCGCATGGATGGAAAGCAAGTATTGACGGAAAACCTGCTAAAATATTGAAGGCGGATTATTCTCTACGAGCATTGTTTATTCCCGCGGGGAAACATAAAATTGTTTTTGAATTTGTTCCAAAGATTGTTCAGGTTGGAGGCAGAATATCGTTCATATCTTATATAGTATTTTTATCGGCTTTGTTATTGGGAATTTTTTACATTAATAAGAAAAGGAAAAATGAAGCAAAAGAAGAAGTTTAGTATAATTGTTCCTACTTATAATCGTCCTGAATTGTTAGGAGAATTTTTGGAAAGTTTAAAAGTTCAAAAATTTGAACCTGATGATTTTGAAGTGCTTATTGTGGATAATAACTCGAAAAATGATGTAAGAAAACAGATTGAAGATTTTAACAATCAAAATCCTAAATTTTCGGGAGTGATTCGTTATTTGTATGAACCCAAACAAGGCGTTGGATATTGTTGGAATAACGGAATTGAGAATGCACAAGGACAATTGTTGATTTTTATCGATGATGATGCAAGTTTGCATTATGATTATTTTATAACTTTAACGAAAGATTTTAAATCTCCTATTGAAAATATTACAGGCGGCGGACACGTCTCACCGGTCTTTGAACATCAAAAACCAGCTTGGATTTATAAGTATATTATGCCGGTTTTTGCGGAAATAAATTTGGGAAAAAGAAGCAAATTTCCTAAAAACAAACACCCGTTTGGCACCAATATGATAATTTCCAAAGATGTTTTTGAAAAAATCGGAAAATTTAATCCCGATATAGTAAAAAATATGAATATTGTTCCACCCGGCACTTTGGAAAAAGATTTTTTTGA
>JALSTJ010000025.1 GCA_026983815.1 Flavobacteriales bacterium | reverse complement strand
TTCGGTTTGCGACTTTTTTGTTTGGTATGAAAATCTTATCTTTGATAAAAATTATCGATTTCATGCAAAAAAATATTTTAGTTACCGGTGGGGCGGGATTTATCGGTTCCAATTTATGCGAAAGTTTATTGGAAGACGGACATAAAGTGTGCTGTTTGGATAATTTTGCTACTGGACATTTTAAAAATATTCGTCATTTGATGGAGCATCCGGATTTTGAACTCATTGTAGGCGATATTCGTCATTTGGATACTTGTCGAAAGGCGGTGGACGGAATGGAATATGTTTTGCATGAAGCGGCTTTGGGGTCGGTTCCGCGTTCTATCAAAGATCCGATAACTACCAATGAAGTTAATGTGAGTGGTTTTCTCAATATGCTTGTCGCTGCAAGAGATGCCGGGATAAAACGTTTTATTTATGCCGCCAGCTCTTCCACTTACGGAGATTCCGAAAATTTGCCGAAAGTGGAAGAAGTTATCGGTAAACCTTTGTCGCCTTATGCCATTACAAAATATGTAAATGAACTTTATACCGATGTTTTTTATAAAACTTACGGATTGAACACCATTGGATTACGATATTTTAATGTGTTCGGTAGGAGACAAGATCCTAACGGGGCTTATGCAGCGGTTATCCCGAAGTTTGTTATTCAACTGATGAAACATGAAAGTCCCGTAATCAATGGCGACGGAACTTATTCTAGGGATTTTACTTATATCGATAATGTGATTTTGATGAATAAATTGGCTTTGGAAACCGATAATCCCGATGCTTTAAATCAAGTGTATAATACGGCTTTTGGCGAAAGGACGGATTTGAACGAATTGGTTGCTTTGCTAAAAGAATATCTGTCGGAATATGATGAGGAAATTCGAAAGGTTGAGGTTATACACGGACCCGTTAGAGCGGGAGATATTCCGCATTCGTTGGCATCTATTGATAAAGCAAAGAAATTGCTTGGATATCAGCCGCAATATGATATTAAAAAGGGATTGAAAGAAGCGGTGAAATGGTATTTTGAGAATTTATGACGATTGATTTTGTGTAGGGATGTTTGCGGTTGGTGCGCGTGAGGGGGTGAAGTGGTAGCTCCCGCACGGCAAAACACTACAAAAATATAAAGAGCAAAGCGACCAACGGAAGCTCTTGAAATTTATAATTTTTTGTGTGTTTTTGCGGGCGGGACTATGAACGAAACACCCGACCCGTGGATTTAGGCGGCGGATTTTCGGAAGGGACACGCCCTTATTATTATGTAAAAAATTTATTGAAAACTATGTATAAAAAATCTGTTTTAATCACCGGTGGTGCAGGCTTTATCGGCTCGCATGTGGTGAGATTGTTTGTTAATAAATATCCTGATTATCAAATAGTTAATTTGGATGCGCTGACCTATGCGGGAAATTTGGAAAATGTTAAAGATGTGGAAGGACAACCGAATTATGTATTTGAAAAAGGGGATATTCGTGCGGCGGATTTTTTGAAAAATTTGTTTGAAAAATACAATTTTGATGCGGTGATTCATTTGGCGGCGGAGTCGCATGTGGATAGAAGTATTGAAAATCCGCTGGCTTTTGTGGAGACGAATGTTATCGGGACGGTAAATCTGTTGAATGCGGCAAAAAATTTGTGGAAAAATGATTGGCGGGATAAACTTTTTTATCATATTTCGACGGATGAAGTTTACGGCTCGTTAGGGAAAACAGGGCTTTTTACGGAAAATACGGCTTATGATCCGCATTCGCCTTATTCGGCTTCCAAAGCGGCTTCTGATCATTTTGTCAGAAGCTATCACGATACTTACGGTTTGCCTTCGGTGATTTCCAATTGTTCCAATAATTATGGTCCCAATCAGTTTCCCGAAAAACTTATTCCTTTGTTTATCAATAACATAAAATTACAAAAGCCGTTGCCGGTTTATGGTGATGGGCAATATACCCGAGATTGGTTGTTTGTGATAGATCACGCGCGTGCTATTGATATGATTTTTCATCAGGGGAAAACGGGTGAAACTTATAATATCGGTGGGTTTAATGAGTTTACCAATATTGATTTGATACATTTGTTGTGCGATATTATGGATGAAAAATTGGGTAGGCCGAAAGGGAGTTCGCGTAATTTGATCACTTTTGTTAAAGATCGTCCGGGACATGATAAACGTTATGCGATTGATGCTACTAAAATTAATAAAGAATTGGGTTGGAAACCCAGTGTAAATTTTGAAGAAGGACTTTCCAAAACGATTGATTGGTATCTGGAAAATGAAGAATGGTTGAAAAATGTTACTTCGGGTGATTATCAGAAATATTATGATGAAATGTATGGGGGGAGATAGTATTTTACGTGTGCTGGATATAGGATAAAACGTTTTGTAAATTATTGATTTTAATATATTTAAAGTTAATTATTTTTTGATTTTGATACTCCATTGAAAGACAAAATGACAAACCAAATCGTTTTTTTCATCAAATGCTTTTGAATTCAGGTTAAAGGTAACGCCTTCTCCTGTTTCAACAGCTCGTTTGATTTTTTCATCAATCAGATTTCCTTCTTCGCATACAAAACGTATTTTGCCACGAGCTTTTTTGGTAAAATCCGCTTCTATATGCGTAACCAACATAGATATATTCCGGTTACTTTCTTGTATTTTTTTCATTACCAAAATTCCGGTGGAAAGTTCTGCTCCCATTGCCAATACGGCAAAATACATCGATTGAAAAGGATTTTGATTGATCCATTTATGACGAGCGGTTACTACTGCTTTTTCATCGGTTATCTCCTTTACCCGCACCCCTGCTATCCAGGCGGCAGGAAGTTTAAACATCAGAAAACGATTGATTTTTGAAGGGATGAATTGCATTTAATTTTTATTTTTTTATTTTTTTGTTGTTTTTAACAAAAAAAACTTATATTTGTGCAAGTTATTAAAAATTATTAAAAATGAAAACAAAGATTTTAATTACATCATTATTAATTTTAACTTTAAATTTGAGTTTATCCTCTTGTAAAAAAAATAAAAGTCAAGAGGAAAATCTGCCGGAATACTATTTCAAAGCTAAATTTGATGGAACGGAAAAGATTTTTAGTCCAGCTGCCGGACAAATAACCCATTGGAAAAATATTGATGGAAATATGCTTTGGGATATATTTTTGTCAAATTCTTCAAATGGATTGGAAATGTCCGCATCCTTTGGATTTGGTTTACAACCATTTACCGGCAATGGAACTTATAACTTATCAAGTGATAGTAATACTTACTCTATTGGATACCAAGAAACAAACCCATACAAAGCATATATTTCTGAAAACGGAACTTTAACAATTCAAGTCTTTTCAGATAAATTTGAAGGAACATTTAGTGCAACTTTAAAAAATGAAAATACAGGTGATACGATTGAAGTTACTGATGGAGAATTTGTTATCCAAAGAGAACCTGATCAAACCCAAATTGTTCAGATTCCATAACATAAAACGACCTATTGTGAAAAATACAATTTTTTTATTATTTATTATCTCAATAACAAGTTTTGGCATTGTTTCCTGTAAGAAAAACAAAAATCAAGATAATGAACCTGAATTTTACATCAAGGCAAAATTTAATGGAACAGAAAAGATTTTTATTAATGCTACCGGAAAAATTACCCACGGGGTTGATATCAATAATAATCCCGTAGGTGATGCCTTGTCAGCAGATGCAGATGATAATACCGAAGGGATAGAGCTTGGTTTAGCTCCTTATACCGGAGATGGCACCTATACTTTGGGAGGCATAGAAGATTCTACTATCGGGTATGGAAAAGAAGTTGGAAATCAGTATCAAGTTTATTTTTCGCAAAGCGGAACTATGACCATTCAAGTATCCTCGGATAGATTTGAAGGCACTTTTTCCACTACAATTATAGATGACGACACAAATGAAGTTATTGAAGTTACAGATGGAAAATTTGTAGTAAAAAGACAACCTGACCAAACGGAAGTAATTTATTAAGTTTAAATTCTTAAAAAACAACTAATAAAATAATCCGGCTCTTTTTAACAATGCCTCAACTTTGGGTTCTCTACCTCTGAATTCTTTATATAATTTCATCGGGTGGATACTGCCACCGGATTGTAAAAGTTTTTTGAATTTTAGAGCGACTTCGGGATTGAAAATTCCTTTTTCTTTAAAAAATTCAAAAGCATCCGCATCCAACACTTCCGCCCATTTATATGAATAATATCCAGCAGAATATCCACCGGGGAATATATGCCCGAAGGCGACACTCATATTATTTTCGGGGTGAAATGGAACCAATTTGGTCTTTTCAAAAGACTTTTCTTCAAATTTGCCTACATCCTTTATCTTTTCCACATTGTAATTATGATGCCAATCCATATCCAAAAATCCGAAACTCAATTGCCTTGTGGTAGCGTATCCTTCCATAAATTGTAAGGATTTTTTAATTTTTTCTATCAATTCCTGCGGAATGATTTCTCCGGTTTTATAATGTTTGGCAAAGAGTTTTAGCGCATCGGATTCATAAGCCCAGTTTTCCATAATTTGTGATGGAAGTTCGACAAAATCCCAATAAACATTGGTGCCGGAAAGCGAAGGATATACGGTATTTGCCAGCATGCCGTGTAAGGCGTGTCCAAATTCGTGAAATAATGTGGTTACTTCATTAAAACTCAACAAACTTGGGGTATTAGCCGAAGGTTTTGTAAAATTACAAACAATGGAAATATGTGGTCGAGAATTAACTCCGTCTTTTTTCCATTGCGGTTTATAAGAAGTCATCCAAGCGCCTTGACGTTTACCGGCTCGCGGAAAGAAATCGGTGTAGAAAACCGCAACCAAATTGTCGCTTTCATCGGTTACTTCATAAGTATCTACATCGGGGTGATATTTATCGAATTTATCGGTTTTGTTGAATTTCAGTCCGTATAATTTACGGGCAATTTCAAAAACTCCTTTAACAACATTTTCCAATTGAAAATAGGGTTTGAGTTCTTCTTCATTAAGGTCCAATTCCTTTTGTTTAAGTTTTTCGGAATAATATGCAATATCCCATTTTTCCAGTTGCTCGATGCCGTCTTTTGCCGCAAGTGCTTGTAATTT
>JALSTJ010000024.1 GCA_026983815.1 Flavobacteriales bacterium | reverse complement strand
CGATATCCGAATTTTTTACCGCTTCTTTATTATCTTGTGTAATACGAACACCTTCTTTTTCAAAATTTTTTATTTTTGAAAGATGTCTTCTGCTAAGTATTAATTGTTCTGCATTGATAATCCGGGATGCTAATAAACCTTTGGCAATGGCTTGTCCCAAATTACCGGCTCCTATAATCGCGATATTTTTATTTATCATCTTTCAATATTTGTTTTCAAAAATACGAAAAAAATTACTCTTGATTACTTTGTCTATAAAATAGAAAACATAAAAAAACTTCCGGCAAATACTCACCGGAAGTTTTCCTAAAAAGAGCTGATTTGTTATTGATTGATTAATGAATTTCTTTTGATGATGATTTTTGATTGATTATTCACGTTCAAAAGATAATTTCCTATTTTTAATTTTCTAATATCTATGGTTGCAGAATTTTTATCCAAGGATTTGACAATCACATTTTTTGAAACATCTTTTCCTTGTAAATTATAAATTTTAATATGTTCGGTATCAATAGGTTTAACGCTTTCAATTCTTATAAAACTATCGGCGGGATTAGGGAAAATTTTGGTTTGAATTTTCTCTTTTTTATCTTGGATAGCATTCGTAGATTCATTGTTATGACACATACTTGAATAGAAACTTACCAATACCAATTTTGCTCTTACTCTGAAAGACGAATTGCTTATGTTATCCACAGGGAATGTAAATTGATAAAATTGTTGGTGTGTATGACTTGACCAATGATTTTTTTCATAAGTTTCAATAACAAAATTTCTTTGGTTGGTATCGGGATAGCGAATCAGGTTGTAAACCGCTAACATCACATCATCAACTTGCGGATTGTAATGTGCATATTCGCCATACATTCCCGTTAAAGCGGCATCTGATAAATCCGAAGGCTGATACCCAAAACCTTGATTGAGTTTGACACGATACCAACCATTAATGCCACTCCAATAATTGTTAAAAGCGGGATAGGTAAAATCTTTGTTAAATACTTGATACGCAAACTGATTGGCAAATTCAGTCATTTGTGTTGAACTTGGAAAAGAATATTGTCCGATTATATCTTTGGCATCATAAATCAATGAAAAAGCACTGATAAATCTACGTCCGTGGCTGATATCCCAACCGGTTCCTGTCAAAGGTGCCATGTCTGCACTAGTAGGGAAAGTCAAACCTGTATATCCGGCGTAATCATGATTGACAAATCCGTCCCAATCGTTTTTGCCGAAAATGGCTCCGGTTACGGGATTATTATTAAAATCAGTAAGCGATGTTTCGGTGGTTCTGTCCTGCAAAAGAACGTTAGCCGTATTTACATAGTTGGTAAAATCTTGCAAATTGACAATATTTCCTATTAAATTGGAATCTTGACTATATGCACCAACCAAACCTGTAACTCCTGCAATAATCCATAAATCTACGTCTTGCACAGCATTACAATACGGTTCGGAATTTCCATTGCCAAATTGGTCTTGAATTAATTTATCCACTACTTGTTGATGTGTCAATAAAGTTTCAACATAAGTACCGTTGTATTTGCATCCCCAAGCTCTGCGCTGAAAAAGACCTTTTAAATCCGTAGAGTTGTTGATATGTGTTCCCAAGACCCATCTTTTGTAATGAGAAGCTAAAACGGGAATAAAATCATTAACAAAGTCAATCATGGTTTGTGTTCTATCGGTAGGAGCAATTTTGGATATTTGAAAAACAGCATATGATATCATAGCCAAAAATTGACTGGAAGCCAAAACATGCTCAATGGCAGGATTGTTGGCATCTTGCCCGCTTATCCACATATCATAGTAGTCATCAAGAGTTTGTGTGGTATATCCCGGGTGATTGGTGTCGGGATAACCATAAAATTGATATTTATTGGTATGAGTCAATTTTGATAAGGTACTTCTATAAATATTCAATAGATCATCGGTAATATTATATTTTTGATTTTCAAATGAATATCGTAGCAGAGGTTCGCTTTCAATTTGGAGTTCATAAAGATGATAGGCATTTTGTCCACAATAATCGGCATAATCTTGATAATCCGATTTAATATCGTTCCAATATGAGTTAAACTCTTGGTTAAATTGCGGGTCATTACATAATTGAGAAACTGATGTAGCTTGACCGTAACTCAATTGACGAATTGTAACGAGAGCTATAACAAATAGCAATTGAATTGATTTTTTCATAATTTGTTATTTGGTTGTTTGATTTGAGTTAAAAATTTCTAATAATCAACCAAACGTCTTTTTATAAAAAAAAATTGTTATAAAATATGATGATTTTATTTATTTTTTATTAATTCCGTCCTAAGCATTTTTAAAAATAGAAGTAATATTTTGATTTATAGTGAGTTTAGATCATTTTAAAACATTAGGAGGTTAGATTTACAGACGAATGAATCTATCCTTATCGGCATACGAGGATTTTCCTGAAATTTGAAGTGAATGGAACGTAAAACTGTCTGCTGTTTGCGGTTAGGTTAATGTCCTATTTAGAAAAATTATTCAACCGAGTTCAGACAGTTTAGTGTAATGAACAAAAATTTAGAAAAATACTCGTCAGCCTAGTCCCGATAGCTATCAGGATTTTGTTACCATTGAGCAAAGTCGAAATGTTTATCGATGGAAAAAGTAAAAAATAAATTTCTTTAGACAGGATTGATTTTTTATAAATTATTAATAAATATTTTAATTTATTGTAATAAGTTAAATTGATTATTTTAGAATTTATCCTTTTTATTTTCTTCATCTTCATCTTTTTCATTCTCTTTTTTCTTCCTGTTACTAAATTCCAATTTATAAATTACCCAACCGAATCCCACGGCAAGATGAAGCATAACGATGATAAATAAAATATTTGCCAGACTCATAATGATTATTCTTTTCCCGAAAATTGTTTAACATCCGATTCTGTAATTTCTTTTCCTCCCAATATGATAAGTCGTTCTACCACATTTCGTAATTCACGAATATTACCACTCCAATCGTATTTTTTAAGTTGTTCTATTGCTTGTTTATTAAATTTTTTTGGTGGCATATTTTGTTCTTCTACGATTTTTTTAGCAAAATGTTCTACCAGGACAGGGATGTCATCTTTTCTATCGTTGAGTGCCGGAACTTTGATTAAAATAACCGCCAAACGATGATATAAGTCTTCACGAAAACGACCTTCTTTTATTTCATTTTTCAAATTTTTATTGGTAGCGGCAACAATTCTGACATCTACTTTTATACTTTTATCACTTCCCACACGATTGATCTTATTTTCTTGTAAAGCTCGCAATACTTTGGCTTGAGCGGATAAACTCATATCTCCGATTTCATCCAAAAACAAAGTGCCGCCATTGGCTTGTTCAAATTTTCCTTTTTTATCTTTATAAGCCCCCGTAAATGAACCTTTTATATGTCCAAACAATTCACTTTCAATAAGTTCCGAAGGAATGGCTGCGCAATTGACTTCGACCATAGGTCCTTTGCTTCGTTTACTTTTTTGGTGAATCCAATGGGCAACCAATTCTTTTCCCGTTCCGTTATCTCCTGTGATTAATACTCGCGCATCGGTAGGGGCAACTTTATCGATAATTTCTTTGATTTCTTGCATTTTATCGGATTCCCCAATCATTTCATATTTCTTGCTGACTTTTTTCTTGAGTTTGATATTTTCGCTAATTAATTCTTTTTTTTCCAAAGCATTCTTTACCGAAGTAATCAAACGGTTTAGGTCCGGAGGTTTGGGGATATAATCCATAGCTCCTTTTCGCATGAGTTCAATTACGGTATCCATATCGCCATGTCCAGATATCATTACAAAAGGAATATTGGGATTGATAGTTTTGGCTTCTTCCAATACTTCCATTCCGTCTTTACGAGGCATTTTGATATCACAAAGCACCAAATCAAAGTCATTTTTCTTTATTTTTTCAATTCCTTCCAATCCGTCTTTGGCTTCTTCCACACCTAAATTTTCTATTTGTTGTTCCAAAATACGTTTGAGAACTTTTCTAATTTGTTCTTCGTCTTCAATGATTAATACTTTTTTCATAGTGCTTGATGATTTTATAAGCAAAAATCCGTTTATGAGGAAACGGATTTTCAAATTTACATTAATTTTTTGTTTGATTTATAAAAATTTAAGAAAAAAGATCATGAATTTTTTCAAAAAAAGATTTTTCTTCTTTTGAAGGTGCCGGATTGAAATTGGGATGATTTATATTTTTCTTAAAAAATTCTTTTTGTTCTTTGGTTAATTTTTTGGGTGTCCATACATTAACATTGACCAACATATCTCCCATACCATAGCCGTCTAAATCGGGAACACCTTTGTTCCTTAATCGCAAAATTTTTCCGGATTGTAGTCCTTCTTCCAATTTTAATTTAATTTTTCCATGGGGAGTTTCTATGATTTTATCTGCTCCCAAAACCGCTTCTGGCATTGAAATATACATATCATAGTGTAAGTTATTTCCTTCTCTTTTAAACTTAGGATCGGATTCTTCAATAATTTGAACAAGCAAATCTCCCGGAATTCCATTAGTGCCCGGAGCTTCGTTTCCTTTGCCTCCTACACGCAATTGGACGCCGTTTCTGATGCCTTTGGGCAATTTAATTTCAACAATATCTTCTTTTCTGATCATTCCATTGGCATCCGAACCTTGTCCTCTGGATTGTAAAACTTGACCGGTTCCATGGCAAACATTACAAGTTCCTGTGGTTTGCATACGTCCGAAAATGGTATTGGTTATACGAGAAATTCTACCGCTTCCACCACATTGATGACAAGTGCTATATTCTGTTCCTGCTGCTTTAACTAAACGTTTGATTTTGATTTTTTTGGTTCCTCCATTGATGACATCTTTTAGGTTGATTTTTAGTTTTACACGTAAATCAGTTCCTCTGCTTTGAGCAGCGGTTCTGCGCCCCGACGAAAAACCTCCGCCAAAACTACTTCCTGAACCGAATATATCACCAAAAATATCACCAAATTGTGAAAATATATCATCCATATTCATATGATGCCCTCCGCTAAAACCGCCGGGACCTTCAAATGCCGAATGTCCAAAACGGTCATAACGTGCCTTTTTGTCAGGGTCGCTTAAAACT
>JALSTJ010000023.1 GCA_026983815.1 Flavobacteriales bacterium | reverse complement strand
CGGAAAATACAGCTGCCGTGATTTTGGAAACCATACAAGGTGGCGCAGGATTTATTGAACCTGAAAATGGATATCTTAAGCAAGTAAAAAAACGATGCCGAGAAACCGGAAGTCTGTTGATATTGGACGAAATCCAAACGGGTTTTGCCAGAACCGGAAAAATGTTTGGTTTTGAAAATTATGAAGTAATTCCCGATATCTTAATCACCGGTAAAGCTTTGGGAGGAGGAATGCCAATCGGTGCGTTTACTTCTTCGGCAGAGATTATGAACAGTTTGACACATCCACCCATGGGACATATTACTACGTTTGGTGGACATCCGGTAATTGCATCGGCAGCTTTGGCT
Organism: Flavobacteriales bacterium; assembly: GCA_026983815.1. Classification (GTDB taxonomy): domain Bacteria; phylum Bacteroidota; class Bacteroidia; order Flavobacteriales; family Flavobacteriaceae; genus JALSPZ01. Next base: position 4,773 of record JALSTJ010000023.1, on the reverse strand, counting down.
ACATTAAATTCTATAGAAAAGTATCATCTGGCTGATGAAGCTTTGCGTAAAGAACAGATTATTCGGCAGACATTAAAACATCCCAAAATCAAAGAAATACGAGGACGAGGTTTGATGTTGGCATTGATTATGGAAAGTCCCGAACTTGCCAATCATCTGGTTTTGGAAGGATTAAAACGGGGAATTATTCTTTTTTGGTTACTTTATGAAAAAAGAGCGGTCAGAATTACTCCGCCGCTCACAATTTCAGATGAGGACTTGTTTAAAGGTATTGAAATAATTCTCGATATTTTAAATAGCTAAATACGGCAAAAATATCAATGCGAGAAAAAATAAAATAATAACTGCCGTTTCGAGCCAAATTCGTCTTTCTTCTTCAACAGGCAAAGTTTTGACACCTATGTAAATAAGTATAAAGGGCCATAAACGGAACAAATCATCTACTCGAAAATGAAATAGACCGAAATTGCGTAAGAGAAATAAAATCCCTAAAATAATTAAAAATACGCCTAAAATGATGTTGCTTCTGGTTTTTAAGGTTTGTGTTTCCATAAATTTTATTTTTTATTATATATAGTTGCTTCATATATGAGTAATATTCCGGTAATTATCAATAATACCGGCCAAATTCTGTTCCATTTTACAGAAACAAACATTTCATCAATCAGAAATAAAATTCCTACTGTTATAAACATAACCGACGCCCAAAGTTGTCCAAATACTACTTCTTTTTTCATGGCTTTTCTGTTTTTATCTTTATACCTTGATTATCAATTCTTAGTTTGGCTTTTTGGTGCCCGTTGTCAGTTTGTATATCCACTCCTTCATTATTTATTTTGAGCTTGGAATTTTCTCCTTTTTTAGAAGTAATATAAATCCCATCATACCCGATTTTCACTTGCACATCATTCTGATTGATTCTGATAAATTCTTTTTTATGTGGCAAATTCTTTCCATTGATTTTTAAAAAACCATCCGAATTACAGATGATATCTCCTTTTTTCAAAGGATAATTTTTATAAAAATTTGTAAAATCATCATTAAATTGGATGCATTTGTTTTTAGGAATTGATAAATAAATCCTGATTTTTTGACGGATATTCATTTCTGAATTATTATTCGTTTCTAGTGGAATATGCAGTTGTTCTTGTATGCTGTCATATTCTATTGAATAAGATAGATCCCATTGTTTTGAATAAGCTTCTGAATTTTTTGATTGAATATATTTTCTAATTTTTACATGAAATAAGCTGTCATCGGAAGTGTAGAACCTAAAATGAATATCTTTTTCAACAGAAGCATTCTCATGAGCAGAATGAACAGCTTTGATTTGTAAAGTATCTTTTTTGACATAAAAATTTTGAATCTCTTGCAATCTTACAACATGAGAATCTTTTGCTCCGGCAGTAATCAATTCTACACTTATAAATATCAATGTTAAAATCCATATAGATCCTGCAATCCAATAAAAGTTGGTAGATATTTTTCTGCTGTTGGGAACCAATAGACGAACCCCCAACATAAATAAGAACAGAATAGGAATGCCCGATAATAATATAACGAGAAACATAAATGCACGCATTGAAATATTCAGTCCTTGTATCAATGTGTCATCTTGCAGTTGAAGGATGAGTCCATCGGATGGAATTAAAGTAAACCCGAAAATAATGAGTCCTAAAAGCAAAATTCCGGCGAAAATACTCAACAAAACACCCAATATTTTGAGTAAGGCATTTCCTACACCCGTTTCCACTTGGTTAATTCCGGAGGTCATTTTTTTTTTCACTGATTCATCGGCATTTACCTGATCGACAATTTTTTCAATTGTAGGATTTTCTCCATGCATTCTCAAAAAATCCGAAGCGGTTTTCGCTTTAGGGATTAAGATCCAAAGCAAGACATAAATCAATAAAAATCCGCCATGAGTAACAAAGAGTAAGATAATGAAGATGATTCGCATCCAGGTAATATCCATTCCAACATAATGAGCCAAACCGGCTGCAACACCTCCAATCATCGAATGTTCGGGATCTCTAAAAAGATTTTTCTTGGTGGTTTTTGAATAAGTTTCATGAGTTTCGTCTGTCTCTTCAAAATCTTCGGGTTTTCCAATGATACCGATAATTTCTTCAATCTGACGACTATTAACCACTTGCTGAGGATTGTTGATTTTCTCAGATAAAAGTTCGGCAATACGAGCTTCAATTTCATTCATAATTTCTTCAGTATCGCCTTGATTGGATATAGATTTTTTGATATGTTCCAAATATCTTTTCAATTGATGATAAGCCGGTTCATCCAAATGAAAAAGCATTCCGGCTAAACTGATGTCTATGGTTTTGTTCATAATTTTGAGTTTTTGATATATTCAACAGCATTGACCAATTCTTCCCAGGATTGATCCATTAATGCCAAAAATTCTTGACCTTTTTGGGTTAGCATATAATATTTTCTGGGAGGACCCGAAGTAGATTCTTCCCAGCGATAAGAAAGGTATCCTCCATTTTTGAGGCGGGTCAAAAGCGGATAAACCGTTCCTTCTACTACAATCATTTTTGCATCTTTTAGTTCTTTCAGAATTTCAGAGGTATAAGCATCTTGATCTTTGAGGATATTTAAGATACAATACTCCAAAATTCCTTTTCGCATCTGTGATTGGATTTTTTCTATTTTCATAAGCTTAGTTAATAAAACGAATAATCAATGGATACCGATACCATGTTCCTTGTCCGGCTTTTATAGAAGCAATAATGAGCAATACCAACCAAACAATTTCTACAAATCCAAATCCGAAAATAAATATCAATAATCCGGGTATGGAAAGTATCAACGTAATTGGATTTTCATCGGGATTGTTTGATAGTGCAGTAATCAAAGGAGATAAGAACATGAGTAGTCCTATGATGACTACTACAATCTTATATATGAGAAAACTCAAATTAAAATTAAGAGCTTCTTTACCATGAAAATCGTCAAATTTACTTTGGTCTCGCCAAATCAACCAAGTAATTAAAGGTCCCAAAATGCTGCCAAATGGAACTCCGAGGTATTTAATCAAAGCACTTAGATGAATTAAAGGAGCATTACTCGATGAAACATTTTGTTTGTTTGTGTCTTCACTGATAGGAGTCAAAGTTTCCATAATTAATTTTTTTTGATTTTATAGATTAACGATTAACCTATAACTTTGTTACACATGCAAATATATGAAAAATAGTAATATGTATTACAAAGTAGTATAAAAAAATAAGAATATATTAATTTTGATAATTTTAAATACAATAAAATCAGTAGTATATATAAATATAATATTTGAAAAAGCGATAACATATCAATACTTTATCTTATACATTCAGCAAATATTTGATATAAAATTTGCATATAATTTCCTTTTGGATGTGATTGGAATTTTGGATTTGCACAAGGTGCTGTACATCCACACTTATCTTTCGATGGTAATTGAAAGAAGTAATTTTACAAAAGAGATATATTGAAATCTAACGAATAATTTTTTTTAGATACTCATAATATCCACTTTTCATTCCATCGATATCTTGAAGAATTTGTTCTTTTGAAATCCACTTATTGGTCAACCCGATTTCTTCCAAACAAGCAATTTTTAATCCTGTTCTTTTTTCTATGACTTTTACAAATTCAGTGGCATCATTCAAAGCTTCATGAGTTCCGGTGTCCAGCCATGCAAAACCTCGTCCCATTCTTTTCATAAGTAGTTTTCCTTGTTTTAGATATTCTTGATTGACACTGGTAATTTCCAGTTCACCACGCCAAGAAGGTTTAACATTTTTGGCAATTTCAATTACGGAATTCGGATAAAAATATAAACCGGTAACGGCATAATTACTTTTGGGTTCTTTGGGTTTTTCTTCAATGCTAATGACATTGCCTTTTTCATCAATTTCAGCTACACCGTAGCGTTTCGGGTCTTGAACGTAGGTTCCGAAAATGACTGCTTTTTGATTTTTTTGGGTTTCAATTTTTGCTTGTTGTAGCAGATTAGATAGACCAGCACCATAAAATATATTATCTCCCAGAATCATGCAAACATTGTCCTTGCCGATAAATTTTTCTCCTATAATGAATGCTTGTGCTAAACCATCGGGGCTGGGTTGTTCAGCATAGGATAATTGGGTTCCAAAGTTGCTTCCATCACCTAGAAGTTTCTTAAAACCCGGAAGGTCATGAGGAGTGGAAATAATCAAGATATCTCGGATCCCGGCTAGCATCAATACCGATAGAGGATAATAAATCATGGGTTTGTCATAAACAGGTAATAGTTGTTTGGAAACTGCTTTGGTTAATGGGTATAATCTGGTTCCGGAACCTCCGGCTAAAATAATTCCTTTCATTAATTATATTTTATAAAAAGAAAAATAACTCAATATTATTATTTTCTAGTATAAAACAAAAATACAAAAATCATTTTAAGTTTTGTTACAATACAGAAAGAATTGCAATTTAGAATCCGAGAATTAATTTTGCAATGGTAAAAAAGATATAAATTCCGAAAATATCATTGCTGGTAGTAATAAAAGGTCCCGTGGCAACAGCAGGATCAATACCTTTTTTGTGTAGAAATAAAGGAACAAAAGTTCCGATTAATGAAGCCATAATAATAACGGAAACCAATGAAATGGCAACTGTTATAGCCATTTTCAAATCAAAACCGGTCAGAATATGTCCAAGTAAAAATTTCCCGACCAAAAGAAGTATAACCGCTAGGATTAAACCGTTGATCAAACTGACACTGATTTC
>JALSTJ010000022.1 GCA_026983815.1 Flavobacteriales bacterium | reverse complement strand
ACTGATAAATAATTTTTTTTATTGTCCACTAATTCTCAACATACGCCATTTATCAAAAATATCCTTTCTAAATTCAAAGTCCACAAAGTTCTTTGATTGTAATAAATTAGTTAATTCCGGTTTTAAGTATTCATTGATTTCAAAATATAATTTGGCTTGTCTGCTACTGTATTTCATAAAAATATCCATTATTCTATCGTAAAAAATCAAAGGATTCTCATCCGAAACAAATAATGCAAGTTCAGGTTCAAAATCCAGGACATTTTTTTTCATTTGTTGTTTTTCGGATTCACGCACATATGGTGGATTGCTAACCATTATATCAAATTTTTCTTTACAAAGAAAATCATCCAAAATATTTTGTTGAAAAAAATGAATATCTACATTATTGATGCTTGCGTTGTTTGTTGCAATTTCCAAAACTTTTGAGTCAATATCCAAAGCAAAGACTTCCGAATTTTGAATTTTTTTTGCCAATGCAATGGCTATTGCTCCACTTCCGGTTCCAATATCTAAAATTCTAATTTTTTCATTCGTTTGGTTCTCTTTTATAATCCAATCAACCAATTCTTCGGTTTCCGGTCGTGGAATTAAGACATTTTTATTAACTTTTAATAACAATCCAAAGAATTCCGTTTTACCGGTGATATATTGCCAAGGTTCTTGATGAGATAATTTTTTTAAAGCTTCCAACATTTTTTTTTCATCGATTTGTAAATTCGGATTCATTGCCAAATCCAATCTTTTTATGTGATGAAAAAATTCTAATAATTTATAAAAAATAGCATCTATTTCCTCAACAGGATAGTCATTAGAAAGTTGAAAGTGATACTGTTTGAGAAGTTTTTTGGCTTGAATCAAAACAGTTCTTTTTTGATATTTTCCAAAATTATTCTATGGTTTTCTTTAACCGGATCATCGGCATCCAGCCAAATAGTATTTTTAGGTAGAAAATTTTCTAAGTATATTTTGGATTTTTTTTGAATACGAACAAAATTATCATAATCATAATGATTGGGATTCCCTGATTCATAAAGTGAAATTTGTCTTTTTCTTTCAACGAGTTTGGTCGGTGATAAGTCCAGATAAAAACTCAAATCAGGTTTTAAGTATCTGTTTTTTATAAAATCTACCAAAGAAGGATCCGTGCCCATTGCCAATTCAACAGCCAAATATTTATACCAATAAGAATCAAAAATCAAAAAAGGAACGTCGGAATGAATAGCATGTTGATAAGCAAAATCAAAAGCATGGAAAACAAATAAAGTTCTTGCGGTTGGATTGAGGTTTACTACATATTTTTCAACAGGCGGTGGAAATTTATAAATACTCCAATCGCGAAAAGCCGGATTGGTAACAATATCCCACACCGACATTATTTTACTTCCGGGAATCAAATGTTCAATCAATTGTGCATGAGTTGTTTTTCCTGATCCATCAATACCGGTAATGACAATTGTCTTCATTAAAATAAAAATTTATTTTGATGCAAATTTACTGATTTTTATTATACTTACAATATTTTTTTTCTATTTAATTATATTTTTTTTTAAAATCTCTTGATAGATAACAAAATTTTCTTCATCATAAACCACAAACTTAACTTCTTGAATAAATTGGGCTTTTTTCAAAAAATCAAGAACCGTTTGAATGGCAATTTTAGCAGCTCGCAATTTTGGAAAACCAAAAATTCCCGTACTGATATTGGGAAAAGCAATGGTTTTTAAATGATTGTATTCAGCCAATTTAAGTGAACTTTTATAAGCATTGCTCAATATCCTATCTTCACCGGCTTGTCCGCCTCGCCAAACAGGTCCAACGGTATGTATCACATACTTCGCCGGCAGGTATCCGCCTGTTGTAATAACAGCTTTGCCCGGATTCAATCTCCCTATTCTTCTGACAATTTCTTTACACTCCTTCAAAATTTCGGGTCCTCCGGCACGGTGAATGGCACCGTCCACTCCACCGCCTCCCAGACAAGACGAATTCGCAGCATTAACAATGGCATCCACTTGAATTTTTGTAATATCTCCTTTGATTAATTTTATCATTTTTATTTTACTTTAAAATGAAACATTTCAATATTTTCGATATAGCCGTAAAATTCATCATCTACTTCCATTTTTCCTACTCCCGAAGGTGTTCCCGTAAAAATCAAATCTCCTTTTTTTAACATAAAAAATTTAGAAATATATTCTATCAATTCATCAATTTTCCACAGCATTTGGGACGAATTTCCTGCTTGCACTGTTTTTCCGTTTTTTTTCAAAGAAAAATTAATATTATTCAAATCCTCAAAACGATTTTTATCGATAAAATGTTTACTGACAACAGCCGAGTTATGAAAAGCTTTGGCTTTTTCCCAAGGAAGTCCTTTTTCTTTTAATTCGTTTTGTAAATCTCTTGCGGTTATATCTACCCCCAAACCTATTTGATCATAATATCTATGTGCAAACTCTTTGTTGATAAACTTCCCGATTTTATTTATTTTCACAACCAATTCCACTTCATAATGAAATTCATTGGCTATCGGAGGTAAATATAAAGGATTTTTATCGGGTAAAATAGCCGAATCCGGCTTCATAAATAGAACAGGATCCTTGGGACGCTCATTATTTAATTCTTTAATATGTTTGACATAATTTCTCCCGACACAAATAATTTTCATAACACTTTTTTTACAAAAGTACTTATTTATAATCATTATAAAAAATAAAAAAATGTTGTAAATTTGTAATAATTAAAAATGAGAAAAATGAAACTAAATAAAGAGAATGTTTTATCCCTATTGAAAAATATAGGAGTTCAAGGAAAAGAAGGGAATATCGTTGACAATGGAACGGTAAAAGAAGTCAAAGTAAAATCGGATATATTTGGAAAGAAAATAGAGATTGACAATATCATTGAATCGCCGGCAGTCCATATCCGGAAAAAATTGGAAGATGATATTACGGAAGCTATCCACAAAGAATTTGACGAAAGTGTAGAATTAAAAATTAACACCAAGGTTGTTATTCCGGAAAGCGAGAAAGAAAAACCTTTGAAAAAAATTAAAAATATCATTGCCATTGCTTCGGGAAAAGGTGGTGTAGGAAAATCTACGGTTACGGCAAATGTTGCTACGACTCTGGCTAAAATGGGATTTAAAGTGGGGGTTTTAGACACGGATGTTTATGGACCTTCCATTCCTATTATGTTCGATACGCAAATGGAACGCCCACGAGCTATTCGTAAAGGCGATAAAACCATGATAATTCCCATTGAATCTTATGGAGTGAAAAATATGTCCATCGGATATTTTGCTCAGCCTGGACAAGCGGTTATTTGGCGTGGTTCCATGGCAAATTCTGCTATCAATCAAATGGTTTTTGATACGGATTGGGGTGATTTGGATTTCTTGCTAATCGATTTGCCTCCGGGAACCGGCGATATCCAATTATCCGTTATGCAAACTTTACCTGTTACGGGTGCGGTTGTGGTAACTACCCCGCAAAATGTTGCCATTGCCGATGTAAAAAAATCCGTGGATATGTTCAAAAATCCAACCATTAAGGTTCCTGTTTTGGGTATCATTGAAAATATGTCTTATTTTACTCCGGCAGAATGTCCTGAAAATAAATATTATATTTTCGGTAAAGATGGGGGTAAATTTTTAGCAAAAGATTTGGATGTAGCATTTTTGGGAGAAATTCCTTTGGTTCAAAGCATCAGAGAAGCCGGTGATAGCGGTCGTCCGGCAGCTTTACAAGAAAACAGCCCGATTGCAGATGCTTATGAAAAAATTACCCAAAATATTGTAGAAGAAACCATGAAACGGAATGAAACACTTCCGCCTACCGAAAAAATTAAAATTACCAACCAAGCCGGTTGTAGTGTAAAATAATATTCAAATTTGTGCCGGCTTCGCCGGCACAAATTATAAATTCATAATTTATGAAAGAAACAAGCCAACAACAAAAAATTGAAGAAGCATTCGATGAAATCAGACCTTTTCTACAAAGAGACGGTGGAGATATTGAACTTATTAAAATTAAAAATGAAGAAGTCGTTGTTAAATTCTTGGGAAATTGTTATAATTGCAAAATAAACAATTTAACGCTACAAGTAGGAGTTACCAAAATTATACAAAAATATTTACCGGAAATCAAAACGGTAAAACATATTGATTAACAACAACAAAAGAGAATGGAAAAAAAAGAATTATTAAAAAATTTATATGGCGGAAATTTTTCAGATGAACTTCTTGAAGTTTTGGAGAAAAACGGAACTTTATTGAACATTTATGAAGGAGAACACATCATTAATCGTGGGGATCTAGTAAAAAATGTTCCTATTGTGCTACAAGGAACTGCCAAAATTGTTCGAACGGATCCTTCCGGCGAAGAACATATTCTCTTTTATCTGACAGAAGGCGAAGCTTGTACATCCACTTTTTCCATTTGCAACAATTACAAAACCAGTGAAGTGGATTTTATTGCCGAAACCGACTCAAAAATACTGATGATTCCATTAAAATTGATGGACATCCTTACCAAAAATTACCAAGATTGGCGATATTTTGTTTGTCAAAACTATAATAACAGAATGAAAGAATTCTTACAAACTTTTGATGGGATTATTTTCAAAAAAATGGATCAACGTATTTTGGATTATCTTAAAGAAAAATCAAAAGTTTTGGATACAGAGCTTCTTCATATTACGCATCAAGAAATTGCAAATGATTTAAGCACCTCACGTGTAGTTGTTTCGCGTCTGCTTAAACAAATGGAGAAGGAAGGTGTTTTGAAATTATACAGAAACAGAATAGAACTGCTTTAAAAATCAGTTACTTTTTTTCATCTTTCATAAATTCTTTCACTTTCAATTCCCCTAACCTATTTTTTACAAATCGGGTGATGTTTTTATCTTTGGATGAAAAGTTTTTTAGATATTTTTTATATAATTCAATTGTTTTCTGCCTATTTTTATAAAAAACATCCGTCAATAAAGCCATTTGATAGAAACTATTATAATCGCTCGGGTTGTCCTTGTAAGCTTTTTGAAAATATTTCAAAGCTTTTTTATAATGTTTAAATTCTTTTTCAATTAAACCCAATTGATAATATTCTTTATCATTTTT